>NZ_JBSYOQ010000049.1:0-130573 GCF_058244645.1 Candidatus Thiodiazotropha sp. AKAK3 | reverse complement strand
AGGATGCCAGATTTTCAGATAAACCGAGCATCAGCTGGAAGTAGGCATCCTCTCCAGGTGGCAGCTCGCCACCGAGGGGATCCAATTGGCCTGCAGCTGCCTGTGTATCGGAAATCAGAGTATGAACCAGCTTCGGTTCGAACTGAGGTTCACTAAAGACACAACTGGCTTCGAGCCTGCGGATTTTCTGCCGCAGGTGATGGATATGTTTAGCGCCTGCGAGACGGTCTGGGCTTATACTTACCGAACCCACTGCGTTCAACCCAAAATAGTCCTCAAGATAGTGGTAGGCATCATGAAATACGATGAAAGGAATTTCTGTGACCCCATTGATGTTGGCGATGAACCTGCGCTCCATTTCATTAAGTCGGCTTAATAGTTTTTCAAGGTTATTCTGGTAGAGCTCTCTATTGCCAGGATCTAGCCTGATTAATACCTTCGATAAGTGGTGTGCGATAGCTCGGGCATTCGTTGGAGACAACCAGATATGGTTATCCATATTAATCTCATGGTCATGAGTGGCTGATGATATGGCTGGCTTGTGATGATGAGTCCACTCAAGGTTGTTTCGAATTGGTAGCAGATGCAGGTTAGGGGTATCGAGTAAGCTGACGGTTTCGGTATTCTCCCCGATCTGCTCTATCAGCTGAGTGAGCGGTGACTCCAGCGATTCACCTACCCAGACCACCAGGTCAGCTTGGTCCAATGCCTTGGCATCTGAAGGCTTAAGACTCATAGTGTGGGGTGATTGGTTGCTTTTGAGAAGCAGGTAGGGTTCGTCAACACCGCTCATCAAACCGGAAACCAGTGAGTGGATCGGCATGATGGTAACCACCACCTTAAGGCCTGCCAGAGAAGGTGTGGAGAATAGACTCAAGGCCATTAGTAATGTAGAGAGGATAGAAATGCGACTAATTTGCTTCATGTAAGTTGAACTATTAAACCATGGTATTATTTGTTATGTTATACTATAACAAAACTGCGAGCCAATATAGGATGTGTTTGAGATCGCTTGTTACTACGTTATATATAGGTCTATAACCAGCAGAAATCATGCGCAAGAGATGGCTGACAATTCCGCTACTTGCTTTCCTGATATCTCAGGGCCTATTGCTTGAGCATCTCTATCACGAGCATAGTCCTGAAGAGATCTGTGAAGTCTGCCTATACGCCCCTGGCCATGATCACGCCATAATCCCCACCTTACCTGAAATCTTTTCTAACTCACTCTTCAGAACAACAGGGGTGACCTTGGCATCCACTGAAGTTGCCGCCCAATTTAACTATCAACAGATCCGCGCTCCTCCCTCTCTTTCCTGACTCTTATCAAAAACCAATCAGTCTGATTTTATTTCATTCCCACATTGATCTGCGCAGGGAAAAGATCTCATTTCAGACTCGATCTTGATGACTTATTTATGATTAGAAGAGGAGCTTATGAGTAAGCACTTTTTAGTTAGTACCTCAGTGGCAATGGTAATGCTCTCCACAACAGTCGAAGCTGCCGAAGGGAGCCGGTTCAATCCTGATATCAGCCTGATTCTGGATGGCCGATTTACCTCATTCGACAACGAAACTGAATATGAACTGCCCGGTTTTATGCTGGGGGGAGAGGCTGGTCGAGGAGAAGAGGGATTTCATATCGGTCATAGCGAGCTCTCTTTCAGCGCAAATGTCGACGATCTATTTTACGGCAAATTGACTGCTGCCCTGCACGATCACGAAGGTGAGACTGAGGTTGAATTGGAAGAGGCTTTTGTTGAAAGCCTGGTGTTGGGACAAGGTGTGGGAGTGAAGGCTGGTCGTTTTTTCTCGGGGCTTGGCTATCTGAATCAGCAACATCCCCATGCCTGGGATTTTACTGATGCCCCTTTAATCTATAGTGGTCTGTTTGGTGATCAATTGCTGGATGATGGTATCCAGCTCAGCTGGATTGCGCCCACAGAGCTGTTTCTCAAGTTTGGCGGAGAGATTACCCGAGGTGAACGGTTCCCGGCAGGGGGGGCGAGCAAGGATGGTAAAGGTGCTGGGACACTGTTCGCAAAGATTGGTGGTGATATAGGAGAGAGTCAAAGCTGGCAAATAGGTATCTCCCACTGGCGTGCCGATATCGAAGGTCGTACTTCCGGTGGTCATTCCCATGGAGAGGGTGCCGAAGAGGTACCAACCTATAGCGGAGAGACTCAGGTCAGTGGTATCGATTTTGTCTGGAAATGGGCGCCCCATGGTAATTCCACCGAACAGAATCTAAAGATACAGGGTGAGTTTTTTGTGCGTGATGAAGAGGGTGACGTGGTGATGGACGATGGTTCGGATTCAGCCGAATCCACGACCTATGACGGTAAGCAGAAAGGAGCATATGTGCAAGCAGTCTACCAGTTTATGCCCAGGTGGCGTGCTGGCTTGCGCTACGACTGGCTCGATGCTGACAATCAAGGCTCTGATGAAGAGGTGCTTGCTGAAGCCGGGCTGGATGATGAGGGACATACCCCTCAACGTTTGACCCTTATGGGTGACTACTCATACAGTGAATATAGTCGCTTTCGTCTGCAATTCGCCAGAGACGAATCCTATGAGGATTCAGATAATATCATCACTCTGCAGTACATCATGAGCCTGGGTTCCCATGGCGCCCATCAGTTTTAGGAGCAGATCATGAGCAACAAGATCAATCTGTTGTTATTGGTTGTGGGAATCTCACTATCCCAAGTAGCACAGGCAAATCTGAATATATTCGCCTGTGAACCGGAGTGGGCCTCTCTGGTAAGAGAGCTGGGTGGAGATAATGTTACTGTCACCTCAGCAACTACCGCCAGACAGGATCCTCATCACATCGAAGCCAGGCCCAGTCTGATTGCCAAAGTCAGACGGGCTGATCTGTTGGTCTGCAGTGGTGCTGAATTGGAGATCGGATGGTTACCCATGCTGCAGCGACAAGGGGGGAATCCTAAGGTGCTCTCAGGCAAAAGAGGCTATTTCGAAGCAGCACAACAGATTGAGCGACTAGGCATTCCAAAAACAGTTGATCGTTCCATGGGTGATGTCCATGCTTCAGGGAATCCCCATGTTCATTTAGATCCCAGGAGAGTGTTGAAGATTGCTTTCGCCCTGAGTGAGCGGATGATCGAGTTGGATCCGCAAAACAGCGGCGATTATCAACAGCATCGGGATCAATTTACGCAGCGATGGCAACAGGCCCTGGAGAATTGGCAGCAGGCAGCAGAGCCACTGAAAGGAATCAGACTGGTGGTTCACCATAAAGATTGGGCCTATCTGTTCGACTGGTTGCAGATCATCGATGCCGGATCGCTTGAACCAAAGCCTGGATTACCAGCAACGGCCGGTCATCTTGTGCAGTTGAAGCAGGTGCTGGAGCAAAATCCTGCCAGAGGCATTATCTATACCCACTATCAGAGTCCGAAGGCTGCAAAGCGATTTTCTGAGCTTACCGGTATCAGGGCTGTTGAACTCCCCTATACCGTTGGAGGAGGGGATGGGGTTAGCGATCTTTTCACCCTGTATGATGAAACACTGAAACGTCTACTTGAATTGCTCCAATGAACTGGTTTGCCCTGCAATCTGAGATCCTGCTCCCGGCCTTTCTGGCCGGGTTGATTGTCGCTGCGACTCATGTGCCCTTAGGACGTCATGTCCTGAAGCGCGGGATAATCTTTCTCGATCTTGCAGTTGCCCAGACCGCAGGCATGGGTCTGATCGTTGCTCATGTTTTTGGCTGGGAACCTGGGGGCTGGCAAGTTCAGATGATTGCTGTCACTGCAGCGATCACAGCCTCACTCCTGCTCTATCTGACAGATAAGCATTGGGCAGAGATTCAGGAGGCGCTGATCGGTAGTCTGTTTGTACTAACTTCCAGTGGTAGCATTCTTTTGCTAGCCGCCAACCCACATGGCGGGGAGCATTTAAAAGAGCTGTTGGTGGGGCAGATACTCTGGGTCAGCTACCAGCAAATCATCCCGGTTGCACTTCTCTATGTTGTCATACTCACACTATGGTATAGCCTTCGCCAGCATGCTTCGTCGTTAATTTTCTATCTGCTATTTGCGATCACGATCACCGCATCAGTACAACTGGTGGGTGTCTATCTGGTGTTTGCTACCTTGATACTTCCGGCATTGGCATTGAGAAAAGTTGAACGCGGGGCAGATGTGACAGGTTATCTGATTGCGGCTGCGGGATATGCATTGGGATTGCTCCTTGCCGCCCTATGGGACATGCCTGCGGGTGCTATGATTGTCTACACTTTGGCACTAACCTCATTACTGGGTGGTTGGCTGATTAAATCCAGACAAAAAGAGAGAGCCTCCAGCCCAGTTGGATAGTGAGCGGATTGACAGAAACCTAAGTCTAAGCATTAGTATTAACCCTGAAGACGACATACTTAGTCGCCGGGTTAATAGAAGTAACAAATTACACAACGGTTTAATAAAGGTGCCCTTAACTGTAGGGTGCCGGCCCTGCCGCACCAATCCACTTAAATAAGGTTATTCAAAATTGACTCTGCGGAAGCGTGATTTGTTGCATTTCCCGGCCTAATTCTTTTGACTTGTTGAATGAGACTGTATTAGACTTCCGCCCTACAATACGTCGTCTGATAAGCCATTGATTTAATAGCAACAAACCAATGTGAAATCTATCAGCGTACAGTTTTCGGCAGTTAATCTCACAGCCCGTCTGTATTTTAACTGACCAATATGCAGGCCGGTTCCCAATGGCGCCGGCTTTTTTATTTTCAAGTGGCCTCTCGTATGGGCCACCACTGATGAGGAAATTTTTTAAATGCCTGTTATTTCTCTCCCTGACGGTTCCCAACGTAACTTTGATAATGCGGTGACTGTGTATGATGTCGCTGCAGATATCGGCCCAGGTTTAGCCAAGGCGGCTATGGCCGGTCGCGTCAATGGTGATCTCGTCGATACCTCCTATCTGATCCAGGAGGATAGCGAACTCGCTATTCTCACCAGCCGGGATGATGATGCACTGACTCTGTTGCGGCATGATGCAGCACATGTCATGGCTCAAGCGGTTCAGGAACTCTATCCGGGAACACAAGTCACCATTGGGCCCGCCATCGAAGATGGTTTCTACTATGACTTTGCCAGAGAAGATGCCTTTACACCGGATGACCTGACAAAAATAGAAAAGAGAATGCATGAGATCGTTAAACGAAATCTGCAAATAACCCGTGAAGTCTGGGATCGTGATGAGGCTATTAAGACCTTTGAAACTATTGGTGAGGCTTATAAAGTCGAGATCATCAAAGAGTTCATACCTGAAGGCGAAGAGGTTTCAGTCTACCGTCAAGGGGAGTGGTTCGATGTTTGTCGAGGTCCTCACTTACCCAGCACCAGCATGCTTGGCAAAGGCTTTAAACTGATGAAGGTGGCTGGTGCCTATTGGAGAGGTGACTCCAATAATGAGATGTTACAACGCATCTACGGTACGGCCTGGCGGGATAAGAAGGAGCTCAAGGCCTACCTCACCCGCCTGGAAGAGGCGGAAAAACGTGATCATCGCAAAATCGGCAAGACTCAGGATCTGTTTCACACTCAGGAAGAGTCCCCAGGCATGGCCTTTTGGCACGACAAGGGCTGGCGGATCTATCTTACCGTTCAGCAATATGTTCGTGACAAGCTGAAAAACCATGGTTATCAAGAGGTGCATACACCCCAGGTAATCGATCGCACTCTTTGGGAAAAGTCTGGTCACTGGGATAAGTTTCGTGACGACATTTTTGTCACTGAGACAGATGACCGGGTCTATGCCATTAAGCCGATGAACTGCCCGGCACATATCCAGATCTACAATCATGGTCTGAAAAGCTATCGCGATCTGCCCCTGCGTCTGGCGGAATTCGGCTCCTGCCACCGAAATGAGCCCTCAGGAACACTGCATGGATTGATGCGTGTAAGGAGTTTCGTTCAGGACGATGCGCATATCTTTTGTACTGAGGATCAGATCCTCTCCGAAGTACAGGCTTTTAACCTGCTGCTGCTGGAAGTCTACAAGGATTTTGGCTTCGATGAGGTGCTGGTAAAGCTCTCCACACGTCCCGAAAAGCGTGTTGGCTCGGATGAGGTGTGGGATAAAGCTGAAAAAGCACTGGAAGAAGCACTCAATCAACAGGGACTTGACTGGGAGTTGCAACCTGGTGAGGGGGCCTTTTACGGCCCGAAGATAGAATTCTCCTTGCGTGACTGTCTTGGTCGGGTCTGGCAGCTAGGTACAATCCAGCTCGATTTCTCGATGCCGGAACGTCTGGGAGCAACCTATATTGCTGAAGACAATAGCAAAAAGGTGCCGGTGATGCTGCATCGGGCCATTCTTGGTTCGCTGGAGCGTTTCATTGGTATTTTAATCGAGCATTATGCCGGCGCACTGCCGATTTGGCTGGCGCCAGTTCAGGCTGTACTGTTAAATATCACCGATCGGCAGGCCGATTATCTGAATAATTGTCTCAAATCTCTGCGGGATAACGGTTTTCGTGTCGAATCGGACTTGAGAAATGAGAAGATTGGCTTTAAAATCCGCGAGCATACGTTGATGCGCGTGCCTTATCTGCTGGTCATTGGTGATCGGGAGATGGAGGAGGGTACTGTCTCTGTACGCTCACGCAAGGGTGAGGATCTTGGATCCATGCCTCTGAGCGAGTTTATGGAACGCGCCCAAGCTGAAGTGTCTCAACGAGTAAATTGAGTGTAAAAAGCACTGGTTTTCCGGTGCTTTTTGTACTTTTAGGGTTTGGACTTTTTGGAGGAAGTGACTATCGCTGCTGTGAAAAAGCACCGTCTTAACGATGAAATTACGGCTGTTAATGTAAGACTCATTGGCGCTGATGGTGAACAAGTAGGTGTTGTATCAATAGAGGAAGCCCTTCAGGCGGCCAAAGATGCGACACAGGATTTGGTAGAGATCGTGCCGAACGGGGAGCCTCCGGTTTGTCGCGTGATGGATTACGGCAAGTTTCTTTTTGAACTAAAAAAGACGAAACAGGCCGCCAAGAAAAAGCAGAAGCAGGTTCACATCAAAGAGATCAAATTCAGGCCAGGGACAGGCGAAGGGGATTATCAGGTAAAACTACGCAACCTGATACGTTTCCTTGAAGATGGGGATAAGACCAAGGTAACCATGCGGTTCCGCGGTCGGGAGCACGCTCACCGGGAACTGGGTTTGGAGCTTCTTGAACGGGTTGAAAAAGATTTGGCCGAATATGGTCAGATGGAACAGAAACCTGCGATGGAAGGCCGCCAGATGGTGATGGTGCTAGGCCCCAAGAAAAAGTAACTATTTTTTTACGCCCAAGAGGCGTACAAATCGCGGAGTTAATACAATGCCCAAGATTAAGACTAATCGTGGTGCGGCCAAACGGTTCAAACGCACCTCGTCCGGTTCATTTAAACGTAACTGCTCTCATCGGCGTCATATTCTGACCAAGAAGAGCACAAAGCGGAAACGTCAATTGCGTTCTCCCAACACCATTGCAAAGTCCGATGTGGCAATCGCCCGTCGTATGATGCCTTACGCTTAACCTAAAGAACCGGATCTAAACAATGTCTCGAGTAAAACGTGGTGTACAAGCACGCGCCCGCCATAAAAAGGTGCTTGATGAAGCTAAGGGCTATTACGGTGCCCGTAGAAAAGTTTATCGTGTCGCTAAGCAGGCAGTCATTAAGGCTGGTCAATATGCTTATCGCGATCGCCGTCAGAAAAAGCGCCAGTTCCGTGCACTTTGGATTGCACGTATCAATGCTGGTGCCCGTGACAACGGTCTCTCATATAGCCGCATGATCAATGGTCTGCACTTGGCCAATATCGAAGTTGATCGCAAGATGCTGGCAGATCTGGCCGTTAACGACAAAGCGGCATTTACCGTGCTGGCAGAACAGGCGAAGGCCGCTCTTTCCAGCTAAGTAACTGTTGTTGTTTCCCGGTTTATCCGGCGGCGCAGTAAGCAAAAAAGGGGAAGGCCTAAGGCTTTCCCCTTTTTTTATCACCGTTTCGGTTGAATGTAGTTTAAATGTTGTCAGATAGCGATGTGTGGAGAGGTTGAATTGACAATCCCACACCAGGTTAATCTCTCGATATATACGATATTAAAAATGCTCGCTTGAGGTTTAAAGAGACAGATGGAAGATTCCACATTGGACTTACAAGATCTGATTGAAGCAGCTGAAAGCGCTATTGCACAGGCAGATAGCCTGCTGGTGCTTGATGAGATACGGGTGGCCTATCTAGGCAAGAGTGGCCAGTTGACTTCACAACTGAAAAAGTTGGGGACACTGCCTCCCGATCAAAGGCCGCAAGCCGGGCAAAAAATCAATAAGGCCAAACAGGCGCTGCAACAGACTATCGAATCACGTAAAAGTGAACTCGAGAAAGCAGCACTGGCAAAACGCCTTGCTGATGAAAAGATTGATGTATCTTTACCGGGCAGAGGTTTGGATCGCGGCGGCTTGCATCCGGTGACCCGTACTTTGGATCGCATTGAACGCCTCTTCTCTGCTGCTGGTTTCGAATCTGTCCAGGGGCCGGAAATTGAGGACGACTACCATAATTTCGAAGCCTTAAACATACCCGATCACCATCCTGCACGGGCAATGCACGATACCTTCTACTTCGATGCACACATGCTGCTGCGCACCCATACCTCCCCGGTACAGATTCGTACCATGGAGAAGGGTGAACCGCCGTTGAAGATTATCGCACCGGGTAGGGTCTATCGCTGTGATTCCGATCTGACCCATACACCGATGTTCCATCAGGTTGAAGGGTTTCTTGTGGATGAAAACGTCTCCTTTGCCGATCTCAAAGGCGTTTTGTATGACTTTCTCAGCAGCTTCTTTGAGCGGGAGTTGAAGCTACGCTTTCGTCCCTCATATTTTCCCTTCACTGAGCCATCGGCAGAGGTCGATATTGAGTGTGTGATGTGCGGTGGTGCGGGCTGTCGGGTTTGCAGCCATACCGGATGGCTTGAAGTGCTGGGATGCGGCATGATTCATCCCGAAGTGTTTCGTCATGTCGGTATAGACAGTGAGAAATATACTGGCTACGCCTTCGGAATGGGTGTCGAACGTTTAACCATGCTGCGCTATGGCGTAAATGACCTTCGTCTGTTTTTTGAAAATGATCTGCGCTTTTTAAAGCAGTTTGCATAAGTTTACATAGTCTTCGGCATTAGTCTCTAAAGAGTGGTAGAAAAGCATGAAATTCAGTGAAGCCTGGTTGAGGGAGTGGGTCAATCCACAAGTGACGACCCAAGAGTTGGCCGACCAATTGAGCATGGCGGGTCTGGAGGTCGATTCTGTTGAACCGGTCGCCTCAGAGTTTACCGGGGTAGTGGTAGGCGAGGTACTTGCACGGGATCCCCATCCTGATGCTGATAAATTGAGTGTTTGCCAAGTTAATGTTGGCGAAGAGGAGATGCTGCAGATCGTTTGTGGCGCAAAAAATGTGGCCGCCGGAATGCGTGTGCCAGTCGCGACTGTCGGTGCGCGTCTACCCGGTGATTTCAAAATAAAGAAGGCCAAATTACGCGGAGTAACCTCTTTAGGCATGATCTGTTCAGCAAGCGAGCTGGGACTTGCTGAGCAGTCTGATGGGATTATGCCGCTGCCACAAGAGGCTCCGGTTGGTGAGGATTTTCGCCACTATCTGGATTTGAATGATCATGTGATCGATGTCGATCTAACACCGGATCGTAGCGATTGCCTCGGTTTGGCTGGTATTGCCCGTGAGGTCGGTGTCATTAATCGCTGTGTGGTGGACTATCCAGAAATAGTGGCTCAATCCTCCACGATCGATGATCAGATAGGTGTCGACCTGGAGGCTGATCAAGCCTGTCCTCGCTACTGCTGCCGAGTGGTTCGAGGGGTGAATATGAATGCGGAAACTCCGCTCTGGATGCAGGAGCGATTACGTCGAGGCGATGTCCGCAGTCTTGGGCCTGTTGTCGATGTGACCAACTATGTCATGTTGGAGTTGGGCCAACCGATGCATGGATTCGATCTGGAGAAGATTGAAGAGCGCATCAAGGTTCGACTTGCGAGTAAAGGGGAGAAGTTGACCTTGATCGGTGGGCAGGAGATCGAGTTGACAGAAGGTACGCTGGTTATTGCTGATGCCAAACGTCCAGTTGCTCTAGCAGGTATTATGGGCGGAGAGGACTCAGCAGTAGGTGAGGGGACTCAGAACATCCTTCTTGAGAGTGCATTTTTCACACCTACCGCTATCAGTGGGAAGGCAAGAGCCTATGGTCTGCATACTGACTCATCTCATCGCTTCGAACGGGGTGTCGATCCCTATCTGCAGCTACAGGCAATGGAACGGGCTTCTCAACTACTGATCGAGATTGCTGGAGGTGAGCTTGGTCCTGTGGTTGAAGTCATCAATGAGGCAATGATTGAGCAGAGACCAGAGATCAAACTGCGAGCGCAACGTGTCAATCAAATCCTAGGTATCGATATCGAGCGTAGTGAGATCGGCGACATACTCAACCGTTTGGGGATGACCACCAGTGAAGCAGAAGAGGGCTGGCAGGTTAAAGCACCGAGCAGTCGATTCGATATCTCTATAGAAGAGGATCTGATCGAAGAGGTTGGCCGGATCTATGGTTATGCAAATATCCCACCCCATCGTGGGAAATCTTCCATGGTCATGGCGGATCGCCCGGAAGCTGAGTTCAGTCTCCCTAAGGCGAAACATCTGTTGGTGGGTAGGGACTATCAGGAAGTCATCACCTACAGCTTTATCAGTCCGGAGATTGAAGCGAAAGTTGATCCTGACGCCAAGGGTATCCGCTTAGCCAACCCTATTTCTGCTGACATGTCAGTGATGCGTACTTCACTCTGGCCCGGCTTGATAGAGACAGCGGTCTATAATCAGTCACGTCAGCAGCAGCGGGTTCGCATATTCGAGTCCGGACTCTGTTTTCACGGGGGTGAAGAGATTGAACAGAAGGCGATGTTGGCTGGATTGGTCTCTGGCGATCGTTTGGCTGAGCAGTGGGGTGATTCCAGCAATCGAGTAGATTTCTATGACATAAAGGCGGATGTAGAGGCCATTTTAAGTCTGACAGGGCATGATCAAGGTATCAGTTTTACTGCCGCTAAACATTCTGCGCTGCATCCGGGCCAATGTGCTGAGATTCGCCTGCATAACGAAATTGTCGGTATGTTGGGCATGCTGCATCCTGAACTGGAGCAGCAGATGAACCTGAATGGAACGACGTTTGTTTTTGAACTGACCTTGGAAAAGTTGGCAGAAGGGGCACTTCCTGCCTTTGAAGCACTTTCAAAATATCCATCCATACGCCGTGATATTGCCATTGTGGTGGATGAATCGGTCGATTTTGAGACGATCAGGAATCTTATTCGTGATGAATCCAGCAAAATTATTACAGACATCCTGCTTTTTGATGTCTATACTGGAGAAAACGTAGATTCGGGTCGAAAAAGTCTCGCATTGGGATTGATTTTACAGGAAAAATCGCACACTCTTACCGATAAGGAAGTGGATGAGGTGGTCGAAGCTGTATTACAGCGACTGGCTAGGGAAACGGGCGCGAAATTGAGAGATTAGGACTGCATATGGCACTGACGAAAGCAGATATGGCAGCCAGGCTTTTTGATGAGCTTGGACTGAACAAACGTGAAGCCAAGGAGATGGTGGAGATGTTCTTTGAAGAGATCCGCATGTCTTTGGAAAGAGGCGCGCAGGTCAAACTTTCCGGGTTTGGAAACTTTGATCTACGTGAAAAGAAACAGAGGCCTGGACGAAATCCAAAAACCGGCAAAGAGATACCTATCTCTGCTCGCCGTGTGGTGACTTTCAGACCAGGACAAAAACTTAAGGCGCGAGTAGAAGCCTATGCTGGATCCGAGCAGCAGTAATACCGATCTGCCCGCTATACCGGGCAAAAGATATTTTACGATTGGCGAAGTGAGTGATCTTTGTCAGGTAAAGCCGCATGTCTTGCGTTACTGGGAGCAAGAGTTTCCACAGCTCAAACCAGTCAAGCGGCGGGGTAATCGACGCTACTATCAGCGTCATGATGTACTCATGATCAGACAGATTCGCAGCTTGCTCTATGAGCAGGGATTTACCATCGGAGGTGCTCGTCAGCAGCTTTCTGGTGATACCGCCAAGGAAGATCTGCAGCAGAGCCAGCAGATTATCAAACAGCTCCGCGGCGAGCTTGAAGAAGTTCTGCAAATCCTTAAAAGATAAAGCCTTACCGGCATTGACATAGGCGGTTTAACTGCCTAGTATTGCCGCTCTTTCCGGGCGTAGCGCAGTCTGGTAGCGCACTACAATGGGGTTGTAGGGGTCGGGTGTTCGAATCACCCCGCCCGGACCAAACAAAAGGGGTTGCTTAACAGCAACCCCTTTTTTGTTGTTGATCATCAAAGAATAAATATCTCTGGAGGTTCTGTGATCAATATTACGGGTAAAAAAAAGGGTCGCCATCGGGCAACCCTTTTTCGCTTGGATTGGTGTCCCTATCTTAGTGGTTTATAGTAGTTAGCCCAAGGCTCACCCAATCCTGCATACCACCACGATACCATTTCAGTTTATAGGCTGGGTAGCCAAGTTTGAGCAATGTTTTGATGTTGCTCGAAGACTGAGGGCACCAACTGCCGTTACAGAACAAAACCAAGGTTTTTGCATTGCGGAAATCAAGGTTGCCTTTGACATCCTGCACACCCAGTTGATTGACCATTATGTCGTGCAAGCCATCTGCCTCTGCTGAGACATCGAATGCACCCTGTACATCAACATTGATCTTATTCCATGGAATATTGACAGATCCAGGTATGGTGCCGCGGATTATCCACTCAGGTGTTCGAGAATCCACAACCAGAACCTTACGATCTCCATCACTGACACGCTTCAGGTAACCGAGTACTTCCAGTTCACCCACAGTCTCCACACCTGTAGCCACTGTTGCAGGCTGGATACAGAATGGTGGGCAGTGGCGTGCAGTTTTAGAAAAGGATTTTGGCACCACTGCAGTTTTATCTGCAGCACGAGTGATCATGACTTTTTCACCACTATGCATAACTTCGACAGATTGCAGTCCTGGGGAAATTTGGTTGCCTTCTTCCGCACGTAGTTGTGTTGAAAGCGCTACGCCACCGACAAGTGTGGTCAGCATGAGTACTTTGACAAACTTCATTATGTCTTCCTCCTGTGGCGTTAGCCGTTATTCGTAATGTAGATATGAGGGCATTTTAAGCTCTTTCTGAGATACAGCCTGTTCATAACCCAGGTGTCCCTGTTTGGCTGCTTTGTTGGCAAGCTTGGCAGCTCCAACAAAGTCGCCTTTTTCCATCAGGGCTTTTGCCTTCTTGATCATTTTACCGGTATCGCGCCATTCGCCACCGACTTCAGCTGCATGTTTTCTGGCGGCATCTGCCGCATCAATCAATTTTTGTACCTTGGCGGCTGATACTTCATCTGCCGAGGCTAAGGTTGTCATGCCACTGCATAAAATGCCAGCCAGCATACTGTAAATGAGTGTTTTTCTTTTGTGCATCGCTTTTACTCCGATCACGTAATCTTGTCCAGGTTGAAAAAGTCCCTGTTACAGTTACTTTCTGGCGCCAGGGCCATTCAGTGGAAGTCCATTGCTCATATAGGTCAGGAAGTACTCAAGATTACGGTACTCATCACCATGAGCTTTGAAAGGCTTCGCACGTACCTGTTTGTTGCATCCGGTAAAACGGCGGTGCAGTGTACCTACTGTTCCCCATTTTGAGCGATAGACAGGAAAGTGAGTGGTGTGTCCAAGTGCCGGGCTAAGTATCTCTGTGCGCAGGATCATGCCAGCATTCTGCAAATGACAATGGGCGCAGGAGAAATTCAGTTGGCCACGACGTGTGTAGTAGAACTTCTTACCCGCCTCGTAGGCAGCCAAGGCACCTGGGTCATCACTGGGGATCTCAATATTCGTAACCTGTCCACGGGACTCGTGTGAGATGTAGGAGACGATATTGTTGATGGGGCCTTTTTTATACTTTAAAGGTTTTTCCCCATTCGCCTTTCGACAGTTGTTGAGCGCCAGGGGCAAGGTCATAACCATGCCTTTCTCTTTGTCCCAGTGGGGGTATTTTCCAGCCATTGCAGGACCATCGGGAAAACAGTCTTTATAGCTTTTACCATTCGCAAAAGGGGCTTCCCACATGGCTTGTCCTTCATCAATGAAAGGCTCATAGGGAGGAAACTCTTCGATGGCTTCCCAGTTTTCACGCCCGACAGGGTCGATGGCATAAGCGCCATTGATGTAGTCCTGGGTCTCTACATTCGGAAAACGTTTTTTAAAGAAGTTCTGGAATGCTGCCAGATCTTCCTCAGGAGTCGTAGCCTGTGCAGAAGCAGCAATGCCACAAGTCATGACCAGTAAGGTCAGCTTAAGAAATAGGTGTTTCATGTTCTTTCAACCTCAAAGGTGTTGCAGTCTTGATCAATTGTGGTGATTGGATTAGAGCGTCCAGATGTATTCGACCACTTTTTTGAAATCAGACTCGGAAAGAATGCCGTGTTTACCGAATGGCGGCATGGCGGATTCAGGGTTGTTCTCAGTGGCATCCCAAATCTGCTTGTATAAAGCTTCCTTTGAAGGAAAGCGGGACTTCATTGCGACCAAGGCCGGTGCAATATTACCTGGAGCAGGTGCCCCTTGAATATTATGACAGGCTAGGCAATTGCCTTTTTTTCTATCGAATGAGATTTTTTGACCTTCTGCGATATCTGCATCGGCAGCCAAGAGTGTGGGAGAGAGCAGAAATTGGCCAGCAATAACAGCTACACTGCCGACCTTTCCTATCCACTTTTTGGTGTTACCAATCATTGTGTCCTCCAAGATGGGGGTTAATGAGGTTCTAACTTGTTGATATATATAAGCATTATTAGTTAATTTTTAGCTAATTGAATTACAACAAGTCGTTGATTGCCATTGTCTCTTCAGGACGATTTTTGGCTACGTGCATTGTGATACTTTGTTATAAGCTCTGTAAAGTCCAGAAACTAGTAAAAAACATAGTGGTAAACCATAGTATCGACAATGAAAATTAGATCTGCATACCTTAGGGGTTAGTGCTGAGTATCAACCAACCTATCCGGATTGCAGATTATAGTTGTAGAAAAACACGAGATTGAGCCTCTTATCAAAGATGGGTGAAATGCACGAAAATAGCTGGTATGTCTACATATTGAGATGTTCAGATAGAACCCTTTATACAGGGGTCACCAACGATATAAAACGCCGGGTATCGGAACATAATCAGGGAATTGGGGCAAAATATACTCGAGGCCGTACCCCTGTGGAACTGGTCTTTTTGGAGTCAGCCTCCAATAGGAGTACGGCTTTGCGTCGTGAGTGGGACATCAAGAAGATGAAATTGAGAGAAAAGTTGAAGATCATCGATCAGGCAATTTTATCATGAGGCCTCAACATGGGTAAGGCTCGTACCACATGCCCGGCAGAGGTAGGTTACCCCAGCGCGTACTCGATTATGCCTTATGGCACTGATCCGGTGGTTTTGGCAATCACATCGATATTCAAAGTAGCGCATACTTCGTGTAGTGGATAGGGTGGTATCGAAACTGTGGCAACGGAGTGCAGGGGTTTTAAAAAAAGACATGATAGCTTGCCACTCCTTGCCATGAGGCTTGATGGATGGGCCAAATAGGGTACGAGCTACCAGATGTGCGACTTCATGTGGCACGGTTTGATCAAGAAATTTCTGGCCATAGTGTTCAAGTAGGATAGGGTTGTAGCGGATTTTGCTCGCCCCGTTCTTGTGAGTGATCAAGAGCCCTGCAGCTTTTCCTTTCAGATCGAAAAAAATCTCAGGATGGCTGGGGTCTAAATCGAAATGGTGCTCAGCAGAAGCGAGTAACTGGCGGGTTATTATCTTGGCTTCTGTTTGGAGTTGAGATTCAATCATTGGATCAAGATAGGCCCAGTATCGTTTGCAACAGGCAGTGATCTTTAGTCACACCGCTTTTGTCTGATATCCCCTGAATATAACAAATTGTCAGTAAATTCGTTTGAGATTTTATTTTAAGATTCATTAATAAATATTATTAATGCGTCAATAGAGCGCATTATGGAATCTAGCTTGGCCTGAATACACAGTCATACAAGGGTGTTTTTGGGGACATATGAAGTCAAAATCTCTATATAGCAGCCTCATTTTATAGGAGAGACGATGAGCAGACTGATAGCCCTGACTTTGGTGGCTTTGCTGGCATTTTCGAGTAGTGCAGAGGAGGGACCAAAGATAACTACTCCGGCATATGATTCACCCAAGGTAGTCTATGACATCTTTCTGGATGAACCTGAAAAGATGTCGGCTGCACTCTATTGGATTAGATCTCTAATGAATCCACTAACCGAATCGCCCTATGATATGGCGCCAGAGTTCATGGATATCAAAGTTGTTATTCACGGTACAGAGATAGTTACTCTGGTGAAGAGGAATTACAACAAGTATCGGGAGGTTGTAGAACGAATGCGCTACTACGCTGAACTTGGTGTTGAATTCAAGGTATGCAATCTGGCAGCCAACGATTATGGATACCATCTGAATGACTTCCAGGAGTTCGTTGAATTAGTCCCTTCTGCCTTTACTGAACTCGTACACTGGCAACAGCAAGGTTATGCGTTGATTGTGCCCCAGGTGCATATCAAACGCAGAAGTATGGAGGAGATTAGATAAGGAGGTTATCGCTGTTTCTTATGAATAGACGATCAGCAGAAATAGTTATCACTATTGGGTATAGGAAATCGACCTGTTTTGGATGCAAATTGTCGTTTATGAGTTGTTTAGAGGTTGCAAAACCGTCGCTGATAAAAAAGGCGTGGCGCGTCACAACCTAATTCATTTAAAACAATTAATATACTGCTGTTTATATGAGCTCTAGTTTGTATGTTACGCCCCAATCTCGTCATTGCCCTGGCAATCGCTCTGTTGACTCTGATGATCTGGAACCTTCTAGGAGGCAGTTCCAATGAGCCCCCTTGGCCAAAGAAAATACAGGGTTTCTCATTTTCACCAGTCAGAGCTGATCAGGATCCGAGTCGGGGACGTTATCCAACTGAGGCACAAATTGAAGAAGATCTTCTACTGTTGTCTGAAAAGACTTATGCAGTAAGGAGTTATTCTGTCAGTGGTTCATATAGTGAAATTCCCAGGCTAGCTGAAAAACATGGTCTCAATGTGGCGCTTGGGGCCTGGATCGATGGGGATCCTGAAACAAACGCTTATGAAATTGAAACACTGATCAGTTTAAGTCGCCAGTACCATAAAAATATTGTGCGGGTGTTGGTGGGCAATGAAGCGATCTACCGCGGTAATATATCAGTAGCTGAGGCAATCACCAATCTGGACAATGTCAATAACAAGGTATGGGCCCCCGTCAGTATTGCCGAACCCTGGCATATTTGGTTGGAACACCCTGAACTGGCTGATCACGTAGACTACATAGCGGCGCATATATTACCTTTCTGGGAAGGGCAGCACATTGATGATGCGGTTAATTTTACCGTAAATACTTATGACCGGTTGAAGCAGCAGTTTCCTGACAAACCGATCGTCATTGCAGAAGTTGGTTGGCCAAGTAACGGCAGACCAAGACGGGATGCCTCCCCCTCTCATGCCAATCAGGCCAGCTTTCTCAGACGTTTCCTGAATGAGGCTGAAGCGCGTGAATACATCTACTATGTAATGGAAGCCTTCGATCAACCCTGGAAACAACGACAAGAGAGTGGGGTTGGTACCTATTGGGGTGTCTACGATGTTGAGCGAAATGCCAAGTTCACATTTACGGAAGCTGTGGTCAGTGTGCCTCATTGGCGAGAACTTGCAGCAATCTCGATTCTGTTCGGGGTCATTGCACTACTCTTCTTATTCCGAGACAGCGAAGGTTTAAGATCCAGTGGCAGGGGTTTTCTGGCTCTGGTTGCCTATAGTGCGGCAACAGGCTCTGTTTGGATGTTCTATGACTATACCCGGCAATACATGACACTCAGTGCAGTGGTGGTGGGCGTGGTGTTATTTATCGGCATGCTTGGTGTGTTGGTTGTGCTGTTCGCAGAAGCTCATGAGTGGGCTGAATCATTGTGGATGAAGCAATGGCGGAGGCAACCCAAACACTCAGTGGTGAGTGACGCTGAACTGCCGATGGTTTCAATTCATGTGCCTGCCTACAATGAACCACCATCAATGCTAATTGAGACTCTGGATGCATTGTCTCGTTTGGATTATCCAAATTACGAAGTGTTGGTTATTGATAACAACACTCAAGACCCGGAGGTATGGAAGCCTGTTGAGGCTCACTGTACTAAATTGGGTAACTCCTTTCGTTTCTTTCATCGCTCACCTTTGGCGGGGTTCAAAGCTGGTGCATTAAATTTCACCTTACAGGAGACCGATACTGATGCTGAAGTGATTGCTGTAATCGATAGTGACTATCAAGTCGATAGCAACTGGTTACGGGATCTTGTGCCTCAATTCAAATCTTCTGAAATAGCCATCGTGCAGTCACCACAAGACTACAGGGATGGTAGCGAAAACTGTTTTAAAGCGATGTGTTTTGCTGAATATCGCGGCTTCTTTCATATCGGCATGATTACACGCAATGAGCGCAATGCAATTATTCAGCATGGCACCATGACGATGGTAAGACGTGAGGTTCTCGATAAGATTGGAGGTTGGGGTGAGTGGTGTATCACCGAGGATGCCGATCTGGGGCTGAGGGTTTTTGAACATGGCCAAGAGGCAGTTTATATACCTAGAAGCTATGGACGAGGTTTAATGCCTGACACTTTTCTCGACTTCAAAAAGCAACGCTTTCGTTGGGCATATGGGGCAGTGCAGATCATCAAACACCATTTAGGGATGTTATTTGCCGCTCGAACCAGCCAACTATCTGCTGGACAGCGATACCATTTTATTGCTGGCTGGTTACCCTGGTTTGCTGACAGCTTTAATCTCTTTTTTAATATGGCAGCGATTACCTGGTCAGCTTCAATGTTGATATGGCCGCAACATTTCACCGCGCCTCTCCCGCTGTTTGCTGTACTGCCTATGACTCTTTTCGGGTTTAAGCTACTGAAGATGTTCTTTCTCTACAGACGGCGGGTCGAGGCTACTGTACGTCAAAGTATTGCCGCAGCTCTGGCTGGATTGGCCTTGTCCCATACCATTGCATTAGCCATGATCCAGGGGATTTTTACCAGTGGATTACCATTTTTTCGAACGCCAAAGCGGGCAGGAAAATCTGGTCTGTTGCGTGCGTTGCAGGATGCTCGTGAAGAGGCACTGTTTTTTATTGCCTTGACACTCTCAGCTGGCATAATCAGTTGGCAACAAGGTGTTGAATCACCAGATGCTCATATTTGGTCGATTGTTCTTTTGTTACAATCAATACCATATGCAGCGTCACTATTGGTCTCCATAATCAGTGCATTTCCTGGGTTACCAGCAAAGATTGTGGGGCCTATGGGCGAGATGGCCACCCCATTTGATGACGCTAGTTCCACTATTCAGAGTCAGTCACTGCATGAGCGTGTCGATAAATAATCGACACTTCTTTTAACAGATTGAGCGGGCCGAAATTATCCAATTTCTCAAGAGCGCTCTGATCCGACACGAATAGTGACCCTACATAGCCCAATGCGTTGATCGAAATCTCTTGCCAGCACTCCCTTGAACGAGGTACCAGTAACATCCATTGTGTAGTCACCAGTAAGTTATATGGCGCTGACTGTAAAGCACCTTCTGCATCTGCTATGGCCTCAATGCTTACATGCATCAACATCTCCCGGTAGAGCTTATTACAGTAGGTTGCAGCCTGATCCGGATCATTAAATAGGTTCTTGGGTAGATTGCACCAGGCATGATTAAATGGGAGTTGAGACAGCTGCTGTATAGCAGTGCAGTGATCGTTAACCCTTAAAATTGATGAGAAGGGATAGGGTCGGGTTCCACCATACAGAGGTAACGGAACCAGTTGCAGATGTTTGTGTTTTTGGCTGGCTCCGGCAGCTTCCCCGCCATTATAAAATCCAAGAGCAGGATATTCCGTTAAGCATCGGCATAGTGCATAAAAATCAGATTCAGAGAGCAATCTTTCCTGAGACTCAAATTTGCGGGTTACGATCAGAAGATGATGGTTCACCACATTAAATTTATTCAGTACTGCAATGTGGGTTGGAGATATATCGGAAACAGTTAATGATGGCTCCGGGGGTAAAAAAGGGTTGAACTCCGGGTGGGTCTTTTTCTGTTCTCTCTTTCGCTTTAGATTCTTTGCTATGCGGACAGTGAAATCGCAACCATCCTGGTCTATTTCCTGAGATAGGGTCTGAATGGAGTGGAGAGCTCCACTTTCTATAGCCAGTTCAGTTTGATGAACGATTTTCTGCCACAGGGTTCCACTTATCAGCTCCAGTGTCATATCAGATTCCTGGTTACTTTGTTCAGAGACGGTCTCGGAATGATTGCATCAGTAGCTGAATCTAATGAACCATGTTTTGCAATTGTTTAATCCAGGCTTATTGTTGGAGCATCTTTTGATAGAGTTCAGGTAACAGGTTTGTCACGGTATCGACAATGGCCTGGGTTTGTGGATCGATTTCGATATTCACTCGGTCACCAATTTCACGTGTGCCAATATTGGTTCGTTGTAAGGTTTCTGGGATCAGGTTGACCTCGAATTCATTTTCCTCGACATCACCTATAGTCAGGCTGATGCCATCGATACCAATATAGCCTTTGGTGAATATATATCGCTTCCATCTTTCGGGGAGTCTGAAGCGGATTTGATGGTTATTTTCAGAGACTCTGAGATTAACAACCTCTGCTGTGCAGAGGATATGTCCCGACATGGCGTGCCCACCTATCTCATCACCATAACCTGCAGCTCGCTCAAAATTGACGGCATCGCCGACCCTGAGTTCGCCCAGATTGGTGACATTCAGGGTCTCCTGCATGAGATCAAAATCGACTAATTCACCCTCTATTCGGGTTACTGTCAGGCAGCAGCCATTGTGGGCGATAGATGAACCCGTCTTTAATTGATCCAGGGTATCTTTTGGAAAACGGGCCCGATGGGTGCGGAAATTTTTCTTTTGCTCGATGGCAACAATCTCAGCAGTACCTTGTACGATGCCGGTAAACATTAAAATTCTCCTCGACGGCTTTTCTGAATAACAACTATATTCAGAGGCTCCTTAACTTACCAGATTGTGGCTGTGTATAGGGATATCAAACAGGCCCTAATCAGTTAGTAGTACCCGGCTCCTGCCGTCCGTAGAGCGTACTGTAGAGCCCCTTATTCTCAATCAGCTCTTCGTGTCTTCCCTCTTCGACAACCTGTCCATCTTCGAAGACCAGTACCCGATCTGCCTGCTTTACGGCACTTAACCTATGGGCGATGATGATTGTGGTGCGTCCATCCAGGAATGCTTGTAGTGCACTGTGCAGATTACCTTCAGTTGCGGTATCCAAGGCTGAAGTCGCTTCATCAAGAATAACCACACTGGGATCTGTCAGTACCATACGTGCAATGGCCAGGCGTTGTCGTTGCCCTCCTGAGAGTCTGACACCAAAACGACCGACCAGGGTTTCCAAGCCATGTTCCATCTCAGCTACAGTGGTTTTAAGTTGTGCAATTTCCAGAGCCTGCCAAAGCTTCTCATCAGAAATCTCTCGTCCTAATGTGAGATTGATCCTGATACTGTCATTGAGCAGTGCCGGGTGTTGTAAGACAGTAGCGACATGATCGCGCACCACATCCATGCCTATCTCTTGAACCGGTACCTCGTCAAAGAAAACTTTACCGGCTGTGACTGGATAGAGACCAAGGATGATCTGCACCAATGTGGTTTTGCCGCCTCCGCTGGCGCCCACAAAAGCCACTTTTTCTCCTGCATTGACCACTAAATCAACTTTGTTCAAAACCGGTGGGCCATCACCATAGGAAAATTCCAAATCCTGAAGGCGCAGGCTGACAGTTTTTTTTCCGGAGAAAGGATTTTGATGGTGAGGATAAACTGGCTCCAGATCGACCTTCATCATGTCATTGATCCGTCCCAGAGCAGCCTGAGCACCATTATAGGCATACTGTATGTTCAACACCTCCTGTACCGGCCCCATCATGAACCAGAGATAGGCATAGACACCCAGCATTTCGCCAATAGTCAGGTCAGACCAGAGAACCATAAACATACTGACTCCGCGAAAAATATCGAAGCCAAATAGAAATATCATAAATGAGAGTCGATTGGCGGCATCGCTTTTCCAGGTGAATGCTGCGGAGTGTTCGCGGATATGGTCTGCCTTATCAATAATCCGACGAATATAGTGACGTTCCCGATTGCTTGCCCTGATCTGTTGAATGGCATCCAGTGTCTCCTCAAGGGACTCCTGAAATGCCTGGAAGGCTGAGTTTTCACGCTTTTTGAGGTGTTTTACTTTTCGTCCAAACAGTGTCGTGAAATAGATCACCAAGGGATTGAGAAAAAGAATGAACAGCGCCAAAGGCCAGTTTATCCACAGTAGTACCACAGCAGTACCGAGTATACTCAGTGCCGCCACTAAAAATTTACTGGTGGTGACACTGACAAAACTATCAACAGCCTCGAGGTCTGTCACCAGGTGGGAAGCTACGGTTCCACTGCCCATGGTTTCGTATGATGACATTGATATACGTTCGAGACGAAGCAGCAGATCCCTGCGAATATGAAAAATGACATCCTTGGCAATACGTGTGAACTGCCAGGTCTGCCAGACGCCGAATATCAGCGCCAGGACTCTTAATATCAAGGTGAAGACCAAAACCGCCATGATATAGAGGATGGGGCCGTGCCAACTCTCTGGAAAAAGAGCGTTCATTAACCCAATGGCCTTACCGGGTTGATTGAGGAGCACCTCGTCAACCAGAAGGGGTATCAGCAGAGGGACTGGGACTGCTGCCATCGCGCCGAGAATCGCAATCAGATTGGCAGCTATGAGTTCACGTCGATGGTGAAACACCATCTGAATAAGTTCATTCCAGCGGTAGTTCGTTTCACGAATGGCTGGTTGAGTCTCTATCTCTCCGAGGTCAATACTCATAACAGTGGAGTTTTGCCTTCATTCGTCGTAATGCTTCAATACGGTTTTGTGCATCATTTACCCGGTCATTCTCATAGTATTCTGCTGCACCCGAATAACCAAGATAGGCCAGTGCGCCAGGCGCCCATACGGCACCAACAAATATTGAAGCACCCGTATAGGGGTCTTCATAGAATCCAGGTTTGGCGCTATAGGTATCAGATTCAAGAGTGGCCAGTTGCTGATCCAGCTCTCTACAGCTGAGTTGTTCGTCCCCAGTCTGGAAGACTGGGCCGGTGGGTCGGGGATAGAATCTGCTCTCTTTATTGTCCTCGTTGATGTTTGAGCTTGAGGGTTCTGGTGAGTCACTCCTACTCTGGTAGAGCGGATCAACCGGGCTTGGGTAAGTGCTGATCTCAGCAGAAATAGTATGACTGAAAAGCAACATTAGGGTGGTAACAGTAATTTTGGATAGTGCTATTTGCATGATGAACCAACTCCTGGATTCTTTAAATCAGTACAAAACAGGATCTGAAATTACTATAAAAACATGCATATTGTGCGCCAAATTTGGTTGTGGAGTCTAAAAAATTAGATTATTTCAGCTTCGAAGCAAGCTTATCCCTTTTGCTTTAAATTCAAATGAAATAGCTGCAAATGGCAGCCTGAATATTTTTATACACCAGAAGGATAAGTGGCCTCTAAAAACATCAAACAACATAGGAGACTGCACTAGATCGATCCAAACGACTTGGCAGCATCATATCGACTGGCACGGGGCTTTAAAGTTCCACCCAGCAGCTATTATTAACCCGTGTGAGATTCAGAGGTTACAGCACAGATTCATTGAAATCGTAGATAAGATTGCTTTCAGGGCGTTGAACAAAATTACCCTGAACATAGTCGGCCCCACTGCTCCATAGAAGCGCGATACTGCGTGGATCCTCTACTTGAGGTGCAATCACCTTGATTTTACGTTCATGAACCAACTCGACCAGCTTTCCTACTTCATCACCTGAATCGGAGAGGAGGCTGTAGTCGAGTTTGATGTAACTGATGGGTAGATGCTTGATAACCCGCTCGGTCTCCGGGGTCAATGAAACCCGTGTCAAAAGGGTTGAGATACCCATTTTGTTAAGAACGTCGAAGCAGATTTTGGCTGACTTCAGAGATTTTGCGACTTCATGTATGTTGAATTCAAATGTTAGAGCGTTTTTCCCTATTTGACCGCTTCGGTGCTTCTCTCTCAACCAGGTGAGTCGCTCCATATTCTCCAGAAGATCTGTGGACTGAGAGACAAATAGGCGGAGGTGCGTTCCTTGTTTCTTGTGCTCATTGATTACTGCGATTGCTCGTCTTGTGGTCCATTGATCGACTTTGCTGATCAGTCCGATCTCCTCAGCTTTAGGGATAAACTCAGCAGCGGCATGCAGGTTCCCATCAGGCTCCTGCAATCTCAGCAGGGTTTGATAGTGGGCCAGTGTAGAGCCTTGAAGGGCAACCACGGGTTGGAAGAAAACTTCAAAATAGTCTTCATCCAAAGCCTTCTGAATCAAACTACCCATGTCTTGGGTTGCATCACCTTCGCTATCAGTCCGCTTCTCGGGTTCGAAGACGTAGACCTGATTGCCACCGGCCTCGGTAGCTTTGCGGCTAGCAATCTGAGCATGGGCAATGATTGCACGAGAGTCTTGATTGCCCGGCTCAACTGGGTATATGCCAACACTTAAAGTCACGCCAAGGGTGGTATTCTCCACCTCTATGGTCTGTTGGCTGAGGTATTTGGCAAGTTTCTCACCAAGGGCTTTCAGCTCATCCTGATTGGTTCTGATGGCAAGCAGGCTGAGGCTGCTGTCGCCGAACCTGGTCAAAATATCCTGGCTTGCTAATGAAGATTTGAGGTGTTTTGCCACTTCGGCCAATACAACATCGAGCCCACCAATACCAACAGAGGCCACGAAGTCTTCAGGTTTGTCGATCTTCAGGAAAAATACACCAGTGACTTCATCCAGGGTCGACTCTGCAAGGAGCAGGGCATCCAATCGTTCAAGTAGATAATTCCGAGTGTGTAGGCCGATCTCTTTTTCTCTACGGAAATATCCATGTACTCGATGGCTGAGTTGACGGGCGCGACGAATGCGATTGGTGACTGTGCTGATCAGGTGCTTTGGTGCGATTGGTTTTGAGAGGAAGTCTTCACCACCAAAGCTCAAAGCGTTCAATTGCTTATCCAGATCCTGCTCGCCAGAGAGAAAAACTATAGGAATATCGACATACTCATTTTGTTCCCGGATCACTGCTGTCAGTTCTGAGCCGCTGGCCTCGGGCATATAGAGATCCATGAGAATCAGGTCCGGTTTGAAGTCCTTTAAGGCGTCCAAAACCTGCATTGGGTCAGTGACGCCAAGACATTCAAAGTTTGCTTTACTTAAAATGGCGTCAGCAAAGTCAGCCTGTGCAGGATCGTCCTCGACGATTAATACCCTATATTTTGTATGGCTATTAGAGGTGGAAAGCTCTTCGATTTGTTTCGCAACCAGATAGGGATCTACAGGGTTAGACCAGTATCCACAAGCATCGACGCGCATTGCTGCAAGTCTGGTTTTTAGATCGGGAGAGTCTGCGACAAAGGCAACGGGTAGACCCGGCAGGCCATTATTTTTATTCCAAAGGCCACCAGTCTTGGATTCAGGAAAGAGTTCGTCCAGCAGATTCACGTGACTGATCAGAAATTCCGGCTCGTCAGGGTTGAGGTCATAGTGATGGATGATCTGCTGAGGGTTTTCAAGCAGGATAGGCTCCAGGTTTTTAGCCTGGAAGTTTCTCATCAGGCCGGCAGCCAGTGACTCATCAATCCCCAGGAGATAGACCTTATGCTCACCATTCAATACCTTCGGCTCAGCAGGGGAGGCTTCTTGAGGTTTGCTCGCTAAAGCCGCCGCCTGTTGGTTACAAGCTTGTATTGAAGCGTCTTTAAAAGCGTGAATCAGACCATCCAGTGCGACAACATCATCGTGTTGAGGTTTTAGTCCGGTATTGTGGTAGTCACTCAAATGGCCAATCAGGGAATTACCACTGTGTGTGATCTGAGGAACACCAAATTTGGATCCAGACTCAGCCAGTGTGGAAATTCGCTCTATCAGAGTGTCCAGCAGATTGCCTTTCCAATCGCTTTGCACCAACTGGTGCCAATTTTCCAAGATCGCTGAAATTCTGCCAGGCACCTGGTTCAGAAATGAAGTGATCAGGTTAGCTGTCGAGGCTGCTGTGCTTGGAATATCGCTGCTCATTGGGTTCGAGTCTATAGCCCTTGTTTAGTGTGCGAACTTAAAATTACAAATAACACAAAGTGCTACCTCTGCTTTCAAGTGTAACTGCTTGTCTACCATTGAGAATGATAACGGTTTGTCGTGTACTCCGAAAGGGGGGGTAATTAATAATATGACGCTTTTTTACCTATTTTGAAGAATGACCATATTTTTACATGGTGATTGCCTAAATCGCTCTACTCTACATACTAAAAGGCAGCTCTGATAAGGGCTCTATTTGCAGCACCAGAAATCTGTTTTGCTCCACTTCCCAGAGGATGTTGAAATCGTATAGACGCATACCAAATCGGTTTCTCTGTTGTTCGATTAAGTAAGCAGGGCGCGGGTCATTCGCCAATACCTGTTGGATGAGTCGTTTAAGGTGATCTATCTGGCTTGACGAATGTTTCTGTAACTCCGCTTCTGCTTCAGCGCTAAAGCTGAGTTCGATCTCTCTGTTAGGTGGTGTGGGCGCAAATCCGGCCCTGGCATTGGGGATTGCATCGGAATAGGGAATGTAGGGCTTGATGTCGATGACTGGGGTGCCATCAAGAAGGTCTACTCCCCCCAGTCGCAACGTCACCTGCTGGTCGGAGATATCCAACTGCAACAGTTCGACAACAGAGAGTCCTATTGGGTTTGGGCGGAATGGGCTACGTGATGCAAAAACACCGACACGTTCGTTTCCTCCAAGCCGGGGAGGGCGAACAGTTGGTTTCCACTGATCTCTGATCGACCTGTGAAAAATGAAAGAGATCCACAGGTGCGAGTAGCCTTCTATATCGCGAAACGCCTCAGGACGATTGTAAGGGGGAAGGATTTTGAGCAGAGCCTCTGCCTCAGGGATCAGACCTGATTGTCGGGGAATGCCAAATTTCTCCTTAAAGCAAGATTGAATCAAGCCAATGGTTTGTAGATCGAACTTCATGATGGAGTGAATTGAATGACCTTTTTTAACGGGTTCATATTGATTTCGTCAAAGACCGCGCCAGGATGGGCATTGAGAACCATCTCTACCACCTCAGCAATATCCGATACACGGAGATGGTTTTCAGGCAGGTCTCCAGGTCTGAAATCCAGTTCATCAAAAAAATCACTGGCAACCATGCCTGGATTGATCAGACATACACGCAGACCACTGGCACAGCATTCGGCACGCAAGGATTGAGCAAAACCTCTCAGTGCAAATTTACAGGCGCTGTAGATAGTGCCCTTTTTACCACCGGTCAGAGCTGATTCGGAGCCGATGACTATTATATCGCCTGCCCCCCCTCTCTTGAGGTGGGGAACCACCGCTCTGGCAGTATAGAGGTGTTGCACCAGATTTAGATCAATCATCTCTCTTATCTGTTGGAAAGAGAACTCTTCCAAAGAACCAAAACGTCCATAACCAGCATTCAAAATAGCGCCGTCCAGATCGGTGTGGGAGTTGATAATTTTATTCAATACGCTGGGTAGACGCTCAAGGTCTGATAAGTCACAGGAGATGGGGTGAAATCCTGGTGTCTGCTCTGACCAGTCGGAAAAATCTCTACTGATACCAATTACCTCGTGGCCCAGGGTCAGCAGGTGTTTTGATATTGCCGCTCCGATGCCGTGAGAGGCGCCGGTAATGAGTAGCTTGCGAGTACCTTTATTGTTCATATTGCGTTACCCGCATGATTAACTCCGATATTTGATCAAGCTGTTGTGTAATTAATGCTCGAACACCTTTGCCGCTTATCTTTTCATGACCACATTGGGGATTATCTGAGACTATTTTAATGATATGCAGATCATCCGGAGAGGCAATTGACGTCAGTGCTGCAATAAATCCAGAAGATTCCATATCATAGGCCATTTGTGGCTCATACCCAGCTTGAGGCGCTATGACACAGGAGAGTGGGCCACGATTGAGTGGCGTTCTGAACGCTGTGTTCAGGTGCCAGCAGTCTCCGTTTTGTTCTATAACCTTATCGGCTAGCAGAAGTTCACCGACATCAAGAGATCCATGACCGCAAATTCCGATATTGACCCAGACCGGGTTCGACCCAGGTGGGGCTATTTCGTGCAGATAAGCAACACCACTTTCAACCGAAGATCTACCAGGCCCTGAGACAACCAAATCTACTCCCGAAGCCTGATAGAGTGGCAATGGGCCTATCGGTTGAAAACGTTTCATTTCAAGATGATTGATGAGGGGAGTGGCTTCTGCTTTCAGGGCTATCACCAGATTTAAATGGCGTCTGGATTGCAACCGATCAACTCCTGTTCATATTGTAGCTGGATGGCTTTGTATTGTTCAGCACGATCCAGATGGCCACGTTTTTCGGCACCCTGACGCAAAATTTTGCATTTTTTAACCAGTGTTTTTATTGCAGCAAGACGATCGGAGTCACTCAGTTTTTGATTCTCCAGCAATTTCTGCAAGGCATAGACACGGAAGCGATCCATACCCCAATGTCTCCGGGAAAGCTGATCATCATGCCCCCCATATTTCACAACCAGGGGTTTATCGACAAAATCCACTGCTTCGCTGGCACAGATTCTTAGCCACATATCATAGTCTTCACAAGCTGGCAGGCTGGGATCGAACAGACCAAACTCATCAAATATAGAGCGATGCAGTAGAGCCGCTGACGGTGAAATAACGCATAACGGTAAGCATTGTTTGAAAATAAATCCCCCATGTTTTGTATGCTTATTCATCTGATTTACCCGGGTTCCGTTTCTGATCCAGATTTCATCGGTGTGCGAAAGGCGAAGATTGGACGAACTGATAATACTCTCCATCTGCATTTGCAGTTTGTCTGGAAGCCAGCTGTCATCAGAATCCAGCAGAGCAATCCACTCACCACGGGCCTGTTTTATACCGGTATTTCTGGATTCGCTTACTCCAGAATTGGGTTGTGAAAGGTAGATGCACTGTGGGTAGTTTGTATTGATCAGGGTATTGGTGCCATCGTTAGAACCATCGTCGACAACAATGACTTCCAATGGCGGAAGAGATTGGGAAAATACCGAGTCCAATGCCCTGGGCAGGGTGTGGACTCGGTTATGGGTTGGAATGATTACAGAGATAGACATAGCAAAAGGATAACTGTTAAGTTACTGATTGTTAATAATTAATGTTAGTGCGTATCCGTTTTTTGCCATGCCTGACTGAAAATGTCCGGAATAGGGCGAATGAAAACCATGGACTATGCTGCTCAATTTCCCACTCTGAATACCAGAAGGCTAGAATCTTGATAGCACTGAAAACAGACTCAGGTGAACTATTCTGATAGAGAACCAAGGGCCCTCAGTGTGACATAGGTAGGATATTCAAAGAAAAATATTGTTATTTGATTTATACTGGCCTATGTTGTCTGGTCGGAAGTAAGTGCGAATGAGGGATGAATAAGTGCTTGTATGGCAAAGGAGTTTGCGAAAAGTAACCTCCTACCTCAATGAGGTGGGTATACATGGAGCCCATCCAAAAGTGAAATCGAGACGATTTGATACAGATGCCGTACTTGAAAAGATTTTAAAACATGATAAAGAGGGTTTTACCTCATTCTACGAGCGCTATCGAGGGCGTGTTTATCGCTTTATCGTGCGTCAATATGGAACAAACGAATATGGCAAGGCTGCCTATTATTCAGCTTGGCGTCACTTGGTTGTAGCCGGTCTAAGCAATAAAACACCAAAAGAGCTTAAACTCTCATTTTACCAGTATCTTGGTTCATCTGTCGGATCTCTGATGGCCGCCCGTCGCACACAAGAGCAGACTAACTACCTTCCCAAAGATATCGAGCAGGATGAAAACTGGAGCTTGGCTCTTATCGAGCATCTAAAGCATCTGAGTGACGATAAGAAACGCTATTTTCTGTTCAAATATGAAATTGGCATCAGCGAAGCCGCAATGGCAAAGACGTTTAGCGTAAAGAGAAAAGTGATAGAGAAAACTATCAGTGAGACCGAGGCCGAACTCCTGGATGGCTTGAAAGATGTGGGTCTACCTAAGAATGTAACTCTGGAGAAACTCTATAGAGGGAGTCGGGTAGTAAAGCCCCCTGTCTCTTGGGATAAAGAGATATCTGAATCCTTTGATATGTGGGTGAAGCAGGCTGACAAGCCTCTTAATGGAAATAAAATATCAGGTGATGAAGAGCCTGTAGTTGGTTTGGCCGGGAAATGGATTCAAATCCGTGATCAGGTAAAAAGCAAATTCTCTACCCTCAATAAGCGTAGTTCAGCTAAACAGAGTCGTAATCGGAAACTCTCTTCGTCACACCGTTGATTACCCAGTTAGTGTTAGGTTATTTTTAAATAGTCGAAGCCTGATACGTGCGGCCTGCCCCCATCTGTTTACTTGATTAGAATCTGCTGTTTAGAAGTTCTCAGTCAGTCGATTGCGTTTCGATTGGTGGATATAGCTCATTCAATGGCAGTGATTTACCATTTTCTATAACCATACGTGCGTGAAAGCGTTTGAGTTCTCGGGGCTCTTTAACGCCACAGGCGTGCGCCAGCATCCCGAATTCATAACTCATATTCTTTACGTAGTTGGCGACACGTTCAGCTTTGTCAGATGAGACCAGCCCCCCGTTGTAGTTTTTTGCTGCTCGGTACACCCAGGATCTCATCAAAACCGATATATAAGCTGAAAACTTATCCAATTCTGCAAAAAATAGGGATTTAGCGGTTCAGTTATGCCTTAGTAAGACTTTCTGCTGCATTCCAGGTAGTGTAGAATTCCCGCTTTTTCCCAGCCGGTGTAGCAATGCAAGATATCAACCCCATCAATAATCTGATCGACGATCTGAAGAGACGGGCAGCCTCCCTCAGGGGGTATCTTTGACTATGAGGTCAAGCAGGAGCGCCTGACTGAGGTTCTTCGTGAGCTTGAGAATCCAGAGGTTTGGAATGATCCCGAACGGGCTCAGGCTCTGGGAAAGGAGAGGTCAACCCTGGAAAACGTAGTCCTGACTCTGGATGAGCTTAATGAGGGCTTGGGCGATGCGTCCGAGCTTCTGGAGATGGCGATAGAGGAGGGGGATGAAAACGCAGTTTCATCCATTGAGGCGGATTTGTCGACCTATGAACAGCAGGTTTCCGGCCTCGAATTCCGCCGTATGTTCGCCGGAGAGACAGATGCTTGCAACGCCTTCCTCGATATACAAGCCGGTTCTGGTGGCACTGAGGCTCAAGATTGGGCTGAAATGTTGCTCCGTATGTATCTGCGATGGGGTGAGCATCGTGGTTTCAAGACTGAATTGATCGAAGTTTCTGCAGGAGAGGTTGCGGGCATTAAAAGTGCCACGGTACGCCTTGAAGGTGAATATGTGTTTGGCTGGCTGCGCACCGAGATTGGCGTCCATCGGTTGGTGCGTAAATCCCCCTTTGATTCGGGCAATAGGCGCCACACCTCTTTTGCTGCGGTATTTGTTTCACCTGAGATTGACGATTCCATCGAAGTCGATATTAATCCGGCTGATCTAAGAATCGATGTATACCGAGCAAGCGGAGCGGGGGGGCAGCACGTTAACCGGACAGAATCAGCGGTTCGTATTACACATAATCCCACCGGGACTGTTGTGCAGTGTCAGAATGACCGATCTCAGCATAAAAACAAGGCTACTGCTATGAAGCAACTTAAGGCCAAACTTTATGAGCTCGAAATACAGAAACGCAACGCATCACAGCAGGAGCTTGAAGAGACTAAATCCGATATTGGATGGGGAAGTCAGATTCGAAGTTACGTGTTGGATGCGTCCCGCATAAAAGATCTACGTACTGGTGTAGAAACCGGTAATACACAGGCTGTGCTTGACGGTGGCCTCGATATGTTTATCGAAGCCAGTCTTAAAAGTGGTTTGTAATTGGTAACGGTTACAATCCAAAGAACGGTTAGAAGTTAGACCAAACTGAGTTGATAAAAAATATGAACGATCAGACACAGGACGAAAACAAACTCATCGCCCAGCGTCGAGAAAAACTGCAAAAGATGCGTGATTCCGGCATCGCTTTTCCAAATGACTTCCGGCGTAACAGTGTTGCTGGTGAGTTACATGCAGAATACGATGACCAGAGTGATGAAGCATTGGAGTCTCAGGCTCTGAGAGTGAGTTTGGCTGGGCGCATGATGAGCCGCAGGGTGATGGGAAAAGCAAGTTTTGCCCATCTTCAGGATATGTCGGGAAAAATGCAGCTGTTCGTACAACGGGATTCCCTGGAAGAGGGGTTCTATAACGAACAATTCAAGAAATGGGATATCGGTGACATCATTGGTGCAGAGGGGATTCTGTTCAAAACCAAAACCGGCGAACTGTCGGTAAAGGTTGATAAGCTGAGGTTGCTTACTAAAGCACTTCGTCCTTTGCCAGAAAAATTTCATGGCCTTTCAGATCAGGAGATGCGTTACCGTCAGCGCTATGTCGACCTGATCATGAACGATGCTTCCCGTGAGACCTTTCGTCAGCGTACCAGGATTGTACAGTTTATCCGCAGCTATCTGGATGGTCGGGGCTTCATGGAAGTCGAGACGCCGATGATGCAGGTGATACCCGGCGGTGCAACAGCGAGACCATTCGCTACCCGGCACAATGCCCTGGATATGGATATGTTCCTGCGTATCGCACCAGAGCTCTATCTCAAACGACTGGTGGTTGGTGGATTTGAAAAGGTCTACGAAGTCAATCGTAATTTTAGAAATGAAGGGCTTTCTACACGCCATAACCCAGAGTTCACTATGTTGGAATTCTATGAGGCTTATGCCGATTTCAACGATCTGATGGATTTAACCGAGGCGATGTTACGTGACCTCTGTCAGCATGTGCTTGGATCACAGCAGGTGAGCTATCAGGGTGAAACCTATGATTTTGCCAGCTCATTTCAACGTATGTCAGTGAAAGAGTCGATCCTCCACTTTAATTCTGATATCAGCTCCGAAGAGATCGATTCTCTGGATCAGGCCAGAGCGATTGCTGAAAGGCTGCAGATACCGATCAAGGAGAGTTACGGACTCGGCAAGGTGCAAATAGAGATATTTGAGAAAACGGTCGAACATCGTTTGATGAACCCAACCTTTATCACAGCCTATCCCACAGAGGTTTCCCCTCTGGCGAGACGTAATGACAACGATCCATTTGTCACCGACAGATTCGAGTTTTTCGTTGGTGGTCGAGAGATAGCAAATGGTTTTTCTGAGCTCAACGACTCAGAGGATCAAGCCGAAAGGTTTAGCAAACAGGTGGCCGAGAAAGAGGCCGGCGATGACGAGGCGATGCACTATGATGATGACTACGTGCGTGCGCTTGAGCATGGTATGCCACCCACAGCGGGAGAGGGCATTGGAATTGACCGATTAGTGATGCTATTGACTGATTCACCCTCTATAAGGGATGTGTTGCTGTTTCCCCATATGCGGCCTGAGTAATTGGGCTGACGACTGGGTAACCACCTCAGTGTCCATAGAGCAGCAGTCCTTCAGCATGCTCCAGATGTTGAGCTGAACCTGCCAGTACCAGTACGTCTCCATCCCGTAAACGGGTTTCCGGTTCCGGGGCTTCCCCCCGGATGCCGCCGCGACGTACTGCTGTGACACTCACTTCCCAATCCCACAAGTGCAGATCCTCAATGGTATGGCCCACCGCAAAGGCCCTTTTCGGTAGTGTGACCGTATGCAGGCGCTCCTGAAAAGCCTCATCATGCTCCAGGTCGATGGCCTCTTGGCCATGGTAGAAATCCCTTAACAATTTATAGTGGCCTTCACGGATTTCCCGCATGATTTTAAGAATACGGGAGCCGGGTACCTTAAGCAGCAGTAACAGCTGACCCCCCATCATCAGACTCCCTTCCACTGCCTCTGGCATTACCTCGCTTGCACCAGCCAGCTCCAACTCTTCCAAGTGAGTGTCATCCCGGGTTCTAACCAATACCGGGGTTTCTGGCGAATGGGACTTCAGGTAGTGAAGAATCTTCATCGCTGTGGTGTGTTCTTCAAAAGTGATTACAACAACTTCAGCTTTTTCGATACCTGCTGCCTGGATGATCTCCTGACGTGTTGCATCCCCAAAGTGTACAGGCTCGCCAGCTTCGTGAGCCTCTTGTACCACGCTTGGATCGAGATCCAATGCGACATAGGGGAAACCCTCTCTTTGTAATAATCGGCCAAGATTTTGTCCGACACGGCCATAACCGCAGATAATCACATGTCGGTCCAGTTGTTCAGCTTCCTCTTCCAGTTCATCCACAGCGGAATAATCTGAGGAGGTACTACGCAACGTGCAGAATGTCTGTGCCAGTCGTCCGTTGTAGCGGATCATGAAGGGGGAGATGATCATGCTGATAATAATGGCAGCAAACATAATCTGACTGGCATGGGGTGGTAACAGGGAAGACTCCAAGCTCAGATCAAGCAATACGAAGCCGAATTCACCCCCCTGAGCAAGCAGTAATCCGGAGCGAAAACTTGCCTCAATTGGGCGTTTGCTGAAGTAACCAATAAGAAAGATGATGCTGGCTTTTAGGGTGATCAGTCCGATGGCTGCGATGACCACCCAGTGAAATATCGGCAACAATGAGCTGACATCGACCCGCATTCCCACAGTGACAAAAAACAGGCCAAGCAACACGTCCTGGAAAGGGCGTATGTCAGCTTCAATCTGGTGCCGGTACTCTGTCTCTCCTAACATCATTCCGGCCAGGAAAGCCCCCAGAGCAAGGGAGAGCCCAGCTTCATGGGTTAACCATGCCGCAGCCAATGAAACCAGCAGTACGGTCATGGTGAACAGTTCAGCTGAGCGAGCCCTGGCAATTTCATGGAACAGAGGCCGCAGAACCCAGTGACCAAAGGCCATTATGATCGCGAAAACGGCTATCGCTTTAACCACTGCCCAGGTGAGTGGTATCAGCAATCCTCCTGAGCTTCCGTCGGCGAGTAGGGGGATGACTACTAATAGTGGGATGACCGCCAGATCTTGAAACAGCAGAATGCTGATCCCTAATCGCCCATGTTCCGTATTAAGTTCTGCCTGTTCAGAGAGTTGTTTGGTCACAATGGCAGTTGAAGATAGTGCAATAATGGCACCTGTGATCAGGGCAGCAGGGGTCTCCAAACCCAATAGCCAGGCTATGGCTGCTGTAAGTACTGCCGTCAGCAATACCTGGCTTCCCCCCAAGCCGAATACCGTCCCCTTCATGGCAACCATCTGTGGTAGAGAGAACTCAAGTCCAATGGTGAAGAGTAAAAACACCACCCCAAACTCAGCCAGGAACCTGGTGTCTTCATTCGAATTAATCAGGCCGATGCCAAACGGGCCTACCAGGATTCCAACAATCAGATAGCCCAGAATGGGTGGCAGATGCAGGCGCCTGAACAGTGTCACCGTAATTACTGAGACAGCGAGCAGTAAGAGAATGATCTGTAGAGTATGAATATTCATCTTTAGCCGGTTTAAAACATAAATCAGTTCGGGATCGAGAATTGCACAGAGTATGAGTTTGAGGAAATAGAAGAAATAAATCCAATCAAATAAATGTCGAAATATTTCATGGGGTAATAACGACTTAAGTGTTAAAATCGGGAGATTCAAAGTAAATAGAAAAGATAATCGTGGCAAAAAGATCTAAAAAAGGCTCATCCCAGAAGGATCCGTATCAAGAGCGGGAAGCTCGGAAGTACGAAAATCCTATCCCAAGTCGTGAATTCATTATGGAAACCCTTAAAAGTGAAGGGATTCCTATGAATCGGCAGGTGCTCGCTGAGAAGCTGAGTATCGAATCTGAGGAGCAGGTTGAGGCGCTTAGACGGCGGCTGCGGGCAATGGAGCGTGATGGGCAATTGCTCTGTAATAGAAACGAAAACTACTGTCTGGTTAATAAACGCGACTTGATTGTCGGCAGGGTTATCGGTCATGCCGATGGTTTTGGCTTCCTCCGACCCGATGATGGAGGGGATGACCTCTATCTCTCATTTAAAGAAATGAAGCCTGTGTTCCATGATGATCGTGCCGTGGTTCGCATTACCGGATTGGACCGTAGAAATCGCATGGAAGGGGCTGTGGTCGAGGTGCTGGAACGGAACACCCGGAGTGTGGCAGGGCGTCTCTACATGGAGAGTGGTGTCGGTTTTGTGGTTCCCGATTCAAAACGCTTGAGCAAGGATATCATCATTCCTTCCAGTGAAACCAATCAGGCGAAACAGGGACAGATGGTGGTGGCTGACATTCTGGATCAACCCACCAAGCGGACACCGCCTATCGGCCGAATTGTGGAGGTATTGGGTGATCATATGGGGCCGGGTATGGAGACCGACATTGCAATACGAACCCATAGTATTCCAGTGGACTGGCCCGATGAGGTGACTCAGGAGATCAAGACATTGACCCCTGAAGTGGCTGAAACTGACAAGCAGGGGCGCGTCGATCTGAGGCAGTTGCCGTTGGTCACCATAGATGGTGCGGATGCCCGGGATTTTGATGACGCGGTCTATTGCGAGGTTAAGCCCAAGGGTTGGCGACTGTTGGTCTGTATTGCAGATGTTTCACACTATGTAAAGCCAGGCAGTGCTCTGGATCAGGAAGCAAGAACCCGAGGTAACTCCGTCTATTTTCCTGACAGGGTGATTCCCATGCTTCCAGAGGTGCTCTCGAACGGCCTCTGTTCCATCAATCCTCAGGTTGATCGTTTATGTACGACCTGTGAGCTCTACATCAGTGCGGAAGGCAAGGTAACCCGATCCCGCTTCTTTTCCGCTGTAATGCGTTCTCATGCAAGGCTGATATATAACGATGTGGCTGCCATGCTGGAGGGTGATCCTGAGCTGTGTGCCGAGCATTCGAAGATATTGCCCCATCTGCATAACCTCTATCAGCTATATAAGGTTTTACAGTCACAACGCGCCGAGCGAGGTGCAATCGATTTCGATACTACAGATACAAGAATAGAGTTCAACGAACTCAAAAGAGTAGAACGCATCGTGCCTGTGGTTCGAAATGATGCCCATCGTATTATCGAAGAGTGCATGTTGGCAGCCAATGTGGCAGCTGCACGCTATCTGTTGCGCAAGAAAATTCCAGCGCTCTATCGTATTCATGAAGGGCCAGCAGAAGAGAAACTGACCGACCTGCGTGAATTTCTTGCAGAGCTCGGATTGAGTCTCCCTGGAGGTAAGAAACCTTCAGCAGGTGACTATGCATTGCTGTTGAAACAGATACAGGAGAGACCTGATCGCCATCTGATTCAGACGGTATTGTTACGCTCACTCTCACAAGCCGTATACAGCTCAGACAATGTGGGCCATTTTGGCCTTTCCTACCAGGCCTATACCCATTTTACCTCACCAATACGTCGTTATCCTGACTTGATTGTACATCGAGCACTCAAACATCTTATCGATCAGGGCAAGCCCGATGATTTCGACTATCCGAAATCTGAGTTGCAAAGTCTTGGAGAGCACTGTTCGAGCACTGAACGGAAAGCGGATGAAGCAACCCGTGACGCACTGGACTGGCTGAAGTGTGAATATATGCAGGACAAGGTTGGCGAAACCTTCAATGGCATCATTACCAGTGTAAATTCTTTTGGTGTGTTTGTTGAACTGGAAGAGATCTATGTGGATGGTCTGGTACACATCACTGCACTCGACAATGACTACTACCATTATGATCCGGTAGGTCATCGTCTTACCGGGGAGCGTACCGGTAAAGTGCTGCGACTTGGTGATCCTCTGACCATCGTTGTTGCGAAGGTTAATCTGGATGACCGGAAGATTGATTTTGTTCCAGACAAACAGTCAAGCAGCGAACCCACAAAAAAGCGCAAGACACGGTCTAACAAATCGAAAAGAAATCCCAAAAGAGATTCGGCGACAAAGCATGCCGGAACTAATAAAAAAAGTGCAAAAAAGCCACGGCGTAAGAAAAAGTCTACTTGATGTCTGATCAGCACTCCTGGGTTCTAGGGCTTCACGCAGTCAAAGCTGCGCTTCAGCAAAAAACAGCAGCGGAAGAGCTGTTAGTAGATGGTGGACGTCGCGATATTCGTATCAGAGAGGTTCTCTCACTTGCTGAAGCTGTTGGAATAAAGTGCCATAGCTTGACTGGCAAGCGGTTGGACGAGCAGGTGCAGGATACACGCCACCAGGGTGTTGCTCTTCGCATCAGGCAGCAGCAGGTGCAGGATGAGCCTTATCTCAAGGCGTTTTTGAAGCGACTTGAACAGCCACCTTTGCTATTGATACTTGATGGTGTTCAGGATCCCCATAATCTGGGCGCTTGTCTCAGAACTGCAGATGCAGTCGGTGTAAATGCGATTGTCATACCTCGTGATCGATCAGTTAGCCTGACTTCTACAGTAAGAAAGGTTGCAAGCGGAGCGGCAGAGACAGTGCCGCTGATCCAGGTTACCAACCTGTCTCGCACCCTTAAATGGCTCAAGTCTGAGGGGGTTTGGCTTGTTGGAACAGCCGGTGAGGCTCAGCAGACTCTTTATGAGGTCGATTTAAAAGGTCCGCTTGCTTTGGTCATGGGGGGAGAAGAGAAAGGGCTTCGCAGGCTAACCCGGGAAAGTTGTGATCTGTTGGTTAAGCTACCAATGGCGGGAAGTGTGGAGAGCCTCAATGTTTCCGTGGCCGCTGGCGTGTCACTCTATGAAGCGCTAAGACAGCGTGGCATGTTAAATATACATACTGGAAAAATTTAGTTTTGTTGGAGATTTGATGTGATCAGAAAAGTATCCCGCCTTGCAATGATAACCGCACTCTTTTCCGTGCAGGTTCAAGCTGACACCTTGCTGGGTTTTACCGCAGGAGTCGAGCTATGGGCTATGGACTCTTCTGGTGCTATATCCGACATGTCTAAATCAGATCTGCAGTCCTTCGATTTAGGTTCTGAAGGAACTGCTGTTGCATCACTGGCCTTCGAACATCCGATTCCATTGATACCCAATTTCAAGCTCAGAACCAATGATCTGAGTGCTGAGGGTGATGATCTACTCGACGAGAATTTTCGTTATGCCGGGACGAATTTTCCAGCCGGCAGAGAGGTCAATATTGAGTTCGATATGCAGAGTACTGATTTTGTCTTCTATTATGAGCTTTTCGACAATGACCTGGTTTCATTCGATTTCGGTCTCAATCTGAAATATCTTGATGGTGATGTTCGGGTTGAGGATAAAGAGACCAACCAGGCTTCTCAAAACCACTTCAAGGGCTATGTACCGATGCTCTATGGTGCTACTCAGATTGGGATACCTTCAACTCCACTTTGGGTCTACGGCGATCTCAATATCCTGACTGTCGGTGACCATACTCTACAGGACTATCAAGTGGGCCTGGCCTACAGCGTAATAGATAATCTGGCCGTGGATCTCAGAGTGAAAGGGGGATACCGTAGTTTTTCCCTTGAACTGGACGATCTGGATGGGATTTACACTGACTGGGATTTCGATGGTTTCTATCTCGGCCTGGAGGTGGATTTTTAAGGGGGATCAACCCTTTTGCCACTGCCTGATAGGTGGATGTGGGCAATGTGATCATCTGCATCTTGCGGATTTTCAAACAAAAAGGTAGAATCCGCCGCTTTCTGATGCCCGATTGCCAAGGGAAATAGGTCAAAACAGCGTGTTTTCATGCCGGTGACCGGGTATCACTCCTTGCCTTACTGCATATGCGGAAGGCTGCCTAACCCGAAAGGAGATACAATGAGGCACTATGAAGTTGTGTTCCTGGTTCATCCGGACCAGAGTGAACAAGTATCCGCTATGATCGAGCGCTATCGCTCGGGCATCGAAACCAAAGGTGGAATTATCCACCGTCTGGAAGATTGGGGACGCCGTCAACTGGCATACCCGATCAACAAGATCCACAAAGCCCACTATGTTCTGATGAACATTGAGTGTGATCAAGAAGCGCTGTCTGAACTGGAAAGCGCCTTCCGTTTCAATGATGCTGTCATCCGTAATATGGTGATTCGCCGTGACGAGGCGATCTCAGAGGTTTCCCATTTGGCTAAATCACAGGAAGCAGACGAACGTCCAGCTGCCCGTGATAGCAGTGATGATGGTGATAACGAGCAAGAGACAGTTGAGGCTGAGGCCCCAGTCGTAGAAGAAGCTGAGTCAAGCGACGACTGATAAGCTGAATTACAGAGAGGACATAGCAAATGGCACGTTTTTTTCGACGTAAGAAATATTGCCGCTTCACAGCGGAAGGCATCACCGAGATTGATTATAAAGATTTAAATCTTCTCAAAGCCTATGTCAGTGAAAGTGGCAAGATAGTACCAAGCCGTATTACTGGTACAAAGGCTAAATATCAGCGTCAGCTGGCGACCGCTATCAAGCGCGCTCGTTATGTTGCGCTTTTGCCATACACTGATCAGCACTAAGAGGAATATATACCTGCCGGGGTAGCGGAATGAAAGCACTGGCATCCTTTGTGATGCGTGGGCCTGCTCAGTCAGCGATGGTGACAACTGTGCTGGCGATGCTGTCGATTATTATTCCGTTTATCGGTGTTTTCAGTAGCGCAAGTATTGGCTTGGTCACCCTAAGATTGGGCGGCTTGGCTGCAGGGAAGGTGTTGTTGATATCAACCCTTGCATCTGCTGCGCTAATGGGGCTGATATTTGGCAACCCGCTACCGGCACTGGGCTTTTTACTGGTGTTGTGGATACCAGTTACGCTGCTTGGTTTACTGTTACGCAACTCCCGCTCTTTGGCATTTACGACCCAGGCGGGATTGGCATTCGGCATACTGGCCATACTGATGCAGTACATCAGTCTGGGAGATCCAGTCACTTTCTGGCGAGAGTATCTGGAACCTATGGCTCAACGCTTTATTGAAGCAGGATTGTTCGATCAGGCTCAAAGCGTTCAGGTTCTGGATCAGTTGTCGCAGATGATGTGTGGCCTGGTCGCAGTAGGCTTTCTACTGCAACTACTGCTTAGCCTGTATGTTGCGCGATGGTGGCAGGCGATTCTCTACAATCCGGGGGGATTTTCCACGGAGTTCCAACAGATGCGACTGCATCGGTTGGTCGGGGTAGCAGGCGCAGCAGCCTTGCTGTTGGGTCTACTGCCAGAGAATGCGTATCCGGCCTTTATCGGCTGCCTGGGAGCAGTGATCCTGGGATTGGTATTTCTTCAAGGCATGGTGGTTGTACATGGCTTGATAAAGGGCACTAAATCAGCCCAGCTCTGGTTGGTATTGACCTACTTGATGCTGATTATTTTTCTGCCGCAAATGGTACTGGTTCTGATCAGTATCGGTTTGCTGGATATTTGGATTGATTTTCGATCCCGCTTTAAATCTAAATCTGGCGGGTGAGAAGTCGTTGCAACAAACCGCTGAAACCGGTTTTGCTGCAAGCAAACGATTTGACCTAATTAAGGGTGATTACAATGGAAATTATTCTATTGCAAAAAGTGGACAACCTGGGTGATCTGGGTGAAAAGGTAAACGTCAAGAGTGGTTACGGCCGTAACTTTCTGATTCCTGCAGGTAAGGCCATCCCGGCTACTGATGCGAATCTGAAGGTGTTTGAACAGCGTCGTGCAGAGCTCGAGAAAGAGGCCAGCGAAAAATTGCAGGCTGCTGAGGCCCGTAAAGCCAAGCTGGATGGGATGGATATCTCTATTACCTGTAAGGCAGGTGATGAAGGTCGTCTTTTCGGTTCTATCGGTACCTCCGATATCGCCAAAGCAGTTGTAGCTGCTGGCGAAGCGCTGGAAAAGAAAGAGGTAATGCTGCCAAACGGACCATTCCGCGTTGCCGGTGAGTACGAAGTCGAGCTGCACCTGCATGCGGATGTAAATACCAGCATCAAGCTGAGTATTGTCCCAGAGGCTTAAATCAGCACTGGGGTGCACCTGATCAATTCATGAATTGGTGCATTTTGGCTGAAAGGTTTCGGCTCTGTGTTAAAAAAACTTCGTAATAGCAGGCTATTGCTTAAGTTTTTTTGCCTTGATCCGAAGCCTTTCATCTCACCATGCGCTTGATCCTGAGTTAATCAGGTCTCTGCCAAGGCAAATTCATCTTCCGGTTTTACCGTTTCCGAGGAGTTGGATTAGCTTTTCAGCCAACTGTTCTGTTGCTTCAGAGCCTGTAATTATCTACACAATCGCAGTGTGGTGGTTGAAGCCACTGACAGTTCGGATCTGTATTCAAAATAGTACCTCTCTCCTTTTCTCGTTTCGCCCAATACCGTATGCTTACCAAGCACTACGCACAATCCGATTCATATCAACTACAAACGAGCTCCGATGTCAGATCCCGCCTATCCTGAAGAGATAGCTGCCTATCCAGAAATTGAACAGCGTGCCATCAAAGTGCCTCCGCACTCAAATCAGGCAGAACAGTCGGTGATCGGCGGTTTGATGCTGGATAATGCCAGCTGGGACAAAGTCGCCGATTTGGTTGTTGAGAGTGACTTCTATCGGAAAGAGCACAGATTGATCTTCAATGCGATCGCTGCACAGGCTGAGGATAGTCAACCTTTCGATGTAGTGACCCTTGCGGAACATCTTGAACGCAAGGAATCGCTTGAGGATGGTGGTGGTCTGCCTTACCTGGTTAGACTGGCGGAAGAGACACCCAGCGCGGCAAATATCAAATCCTATGCCGGTATCGTGCGTGAATATTCTGTCATGAGACAGCTGATCTCTGTAGGTACAGATATTACCGACAGTGCGTTTCATCCCCAGGGACGCAAGGCTGAGGAGTTACTCGATGTAGCTGAACGTAAAGTATTCGAGATTGCCGAACAGACCAGCAAAGGAAAGGGTGGGTTTACACCAATCAGGTCCCTGCTGACCCAGGCAGTCGACCGCATAGAGACCCTGTTTCAGCAGGATGAACCGATTACAGGTATCAGTACCGGCTTCTCAGATTTTGATCAGATGACTTCGGGGTTGCAACATGCAGATCTGATTATCGTTGCAGGGCGCCCATCTATGGGTAAAACCACCTTTGCAATGAACATAGCTGAGAATGTCGCTATAAAAGCGGGTAAAGCTGTTGCAGTCTACAGCATGGAGATGCCTGGTGACTCCTTGGCAATGCGTATGATGTCCTCACTGGGACGTATTGACCAGTTGAGAGTTCGTACCGGTAAGCTGGAGGATGAGGAGTGGCCCAGACTCTCTTCAGCTGTGAGTATGCTGGCGGAAACCAAACTCTATATCGATGATACACCAGCCCTCTCACCTACAGAGGTCCGTGCCCGTGCCCGACGATTGAAACGTGAGCATGACGATTTGGGTTTGATAGTTATCGACTACCTGCAATTGATGCAGGCGCCAGGGGAAGGGGATAACCGTACTAATGAGATCTCTGCAATATCCAGGTCGTTGAAGGCTCTGGCGAAAGAGCTGGATGTTCCTGTGATTGCACTCTCTCAGCTTAACCGCAGCCTTGAGCAGCGCACCAACAAACGACCGATTATGTCGGACCTGCGTGAATCGGGCGCAATTGAGCAGGATGCGGATTTAATCGTGTTCATCTATCGTGATGAAGTCTATAACGAAGATAGTCCAGATAAGGGTATAGCTGAGATCATTATCGGTAAGCAACGTAATGGCCCGATTGGTACCACCCGCCTGACTTTCCTTGGTAAATACACCAAATTTGAGAATTATACGGAAGATATCTACGGTGATGAGGGCTATTGATGGGGGTTGCTCCGCGGGCTTTAATTGATCATGCCGCTCTGCGTCACAATTTAAAGCAGGCTCGTCAAGCCGCGGAGGGTAGTAGCGTTTGGGCAGTGATCAAAGCAGACGGCTATGGGCATGGTCTGCTACGGGTCGCTAAATGCCTCAGGGAAGCGGACGGATTTGCCATCGCGCGGCTCGATGAGGCGCTTTTTCTAAGAAAAAACGGTATTGAGAATCCACTGCTGGTTCTCTCTGCCTGCGCTACCCGCAGAGATTTTGAACAGGCTATCGATGCCGATATCGAAGTGGTTCTGCATCATCGGCAGCAGTTGGCTGAACTACCCAGCAGCCGATCAGAATCGGGGTTGTTGAATGTCTGGTTGAAGGTTGATACCGGCATGCACAGGCTTGGTTTCGAAGCCACTGAAATCCCACAGATAGCCCGTCAGCTAAAAGATCACTCTGTAGTTGATCAAATCAACCTGATGACACATTTAGCCAATGCGGATGATCCTGATGATCCTCTGACAGCAATACAGTGTGAGCGTCTTTTCAGTATCGATTCAACACCCTTCAAGGCTACTTCGATAGCCAATTCTGCGGCTATTCTGGGCTCACCAGCGAGCCATGCTGACTGGGTTCGTCCCGGTATCATGCTGTATGGCGCTTCACCCTTTACCAACGCCACAGCTGCAGAACATGGTTTACGTCCGGTGATGACCCTGTGCAGCCAGGTAATAGCAGTTAAAACTTGCCAGGCAGGTGAACCAATCGGTTATGGTGGTAGCTATATCTGTCCCGAAACGATGCCGGTGGCTGTTGTTGCTGTCGGTTATGGTGATGGTTACCCTCGTCACGTCCCATCCGGTACACCCGTACTTGTGAATGGGATTCGCCTGCCAATAGTTGGTCGTGTGTCGATGGATATGATTAGTGTGGATGCAAGAAAGCTGCCTGAAATAGAGATAGGAGATGAAGTAATTCTTTGGGGTAAGGGTCTGCCGGTGGATGAGATTGCCCATAAAGCGGGAACAATCGCTTATGAACTGTTGTGTGGCGTTAAGCAGAGAGTCTCGTTTGTAGACCTCAATCTTGGAGAAGTGAAGAAATAATGGCTCAAGGGAGTAAAAAAGCTGCAAAAACGAACTATGTTTGCCGCGATTGTGGTGCCAGTTTTCCTAAATGGTCAGGACAGTGCTCCGAGTGCCACTCCTGGAATTCATTGGAAGAGAGTCTGTCGGTATCTAAGGCCAGCCAAGGTAGGTATGCCGGTTATGCCGGAACCGGCGGACAACAGGTGCTTGCGCTTACCGATGTTGGAATTGAGCGTGAAGCCCGAACCACTACTGACAGTTCAGAACTCGACAGAGTTCTCGGTGGAGGTCTGGTAGAAGGTTCAGTTGTTCTGATCGGTGGAGATCCGGGGATCGGTAAATCGACCTTGCTGATTCAAACTCTGGCTAGACTATCTAGCGGATTGCGTTCCCTCTATGTCTCCGGTGAGGAGTCGCCCAGGCAGATCTCAATGCGAGCGACTCGCTTGGGTCTGGTGGTGGATAAATTAAAACTGTTGCCGGAAACCTGTGTGGAAAGGATTATTGCCATAGCGGAACGGGAATCGCCACAGGTAATGGTGCTGGATTCGATTCAGACCATGTATACCGAACTCCTGCAATCAGCGCCAGGTTCAGTCTCCCAAGTACGAGAGGCTACCGCACAGCTGGTTCATTTTGCCAAACGCAGTGGCACTGCACTGTTTCTGGTTGGGCATGTTACCAAGGAGGGAAATCTTGCTGGTCCCAGGGTTCTGGAACACATGGTTGATACTGTGCTCTATTTTGAAGGGGAGGCTGGCAGTCAGTTTCGTCTGATACGTACTATCAAGAATCGATTTGGTGCAGTGAATGAGCTCGGTATGTTCGCAATGACGGATAAAGGGCTCAAAGAGGTCAGTAATCCCTCCGCCATTTTTCTGTCACGACAGGCAGAGAAGGTGCCGGGTAGTGTGATCCTGGTGACCAGAGAGGGTACTCGCCCGCTACTTGTAGAGGTTCAGGCACTGGTGGATGAGAGTCCATTGGCCAACCCGAGGCGGATTACGCTGGGCCTGGAGCAGAATAGACTCTCAATGCTGCTAGCGGTTCTGCATCGCCATGGTGGCATCGCTATGTTTGATCAGGATGTCTATGTGAATGTGGTGGGGGGGGTGCGGATAACTGAAACTGCATCGGATTTGGCTGTATTGATGGCAGCACTCTCAAGTTTTCGTAATCGTCCTCTGGATCATGGGCTGGTGGTTTTTGGTGAACTGGGCTTGACTGGGGAGATCAGGCCTGTTCCGAATGGCCCGGAAAGGCTGCGTGAGGCTTCAAAACATGGTTTCAAACGAGCCGTAGTGCCTAAGGCGAACACCCCAAAGCAGCAGATTGAAGGACTGGAAGTGATTCCTGTGGAAACCCTTGCTGAGGTATTGGAGATTGCTTACTAGTATGACGCACCACACTAGAGATTCTTTAGGCTTTTAAGAGCCGTTGCAACAGTTCCTAACCTAAAGCTTCGAGATCGCGCTGCAGTAGAATGTCGTCGCTGATATTTAACTCAACAAGGCGTCGCAGCAGAGAGATACTGATCATATCAATCTCTTTACAAAGCAGGCCAAGCTGTCCATCTTCCACATGTGCACAGGTGGTCAGCATCGAGATACTCTCACCATCATCAAGCATGATCTTCAATGTGACTTCATCATCCACCTGAGGCTGCCATTCTTCCGGGATATTAACCAGCGCCCCTTTTAATGAGATGTCGAGTAGTGTGGTTTTGTAGTTGCCACTGCTTGCTTCAATGGTTGCAGGTGCATCGAAAATGATTCTATGGAAGCGTCGGCGTTCTTTAGTTTCAATATTGCTCATGGCGATTCAGGTTATGTGTGAAACTGCATTTGTGTTCCCCCAACCTCGATCAAATCCCCGTCGTTGAGCAATTGACCCTTATCGGCAATCGGTTGCTGGTTTATCGTTGGCGGATTAGGGCCTTCCAGGAAGGTGATATAGTAGCCTTCTTCCCGACGGGCAATCATGGCACAGTCGCCTCCAGTGTGACCGATACGGGTCATATTGCGCTTTAACGGTATAATGCGGCCAAAATTGTCGCCATTGACGATCTGTAAGACTCCTGACGAAGGGGTATCATCCGCTTCCTCAGGCTCTTCGTTTTCCGGCTCAGCTGATTCTGTTGCTGGAGATTGGCTTAGATCGGCACCTAGCTCCATGACATCTTCAGCAAATGCCAGGGTATGCTTGCCTATTTGTATGACATCACCATGATGTAGATTGATCTCCTCTGTCTGTTCATGATTCACAAGCACAGGGAAGTCATCATCACGAGCTTTTAGTCGATAGTCGCTGCCATCATCAATAATCGTGGCCTGAAGTGGGGCGATAGCCAGACTATCAATAGCAACGGCACAGTCCGAATCCCGACCAATATCTGTCGATCCGGGCTGTAAATGAAAAACGTCGATAACTCGACCTTTGAATGAGAGTGTCAGTTTTGGCATGGAGCTTTTTTTAGATACAACCTGTATAAACCCAAGTATATATCTAGTTTTATTAGTAAAACACTATAAATGTCACTTTATAAACGTCAGCCAAGGAATTAAACGATTACGAATCAACCAAACCGATGCTTGGGCGATTATCTGCTAACCTTATTGAATAACAATATGTTATTTGCGAATGTTTAATTAAAATCTTGGATCGTCGTAATTTTGACATTTTACAAAAATGCTGCTTAACTTCGCACCATTCCTACGGAATTCATACCGCAATAGGGCCTGTTGAATGGGGCATAGTTCTGACAAAGACGGTTCAGTGTTTCCTAATCTCTGTATTTACCTTTTTGATCAAGACGCGGAGCGTCAAAATTATCTGCAACATATCCTGAGTTTTGTCGAAGGAGAGGTTGTGGTAATCAATGATCTTTCTCTGCTTGATACCAGTAATCAAGGCGGGGCCACCTGTGTGGCGGTAATGTTGGGGATTGGGCTAAGTCGCAATGAACGGTTGACGATTGTTAAGGGTCTCTCTGAGAGTCACCCCAGCCTTCCTGTTTTTCAAATTTACGATCAGCAGCAGGGGAGTCCTGAATCATTTGAAGGATTCGATAATGTCATAGGTAATTTTAAACTGCCTACGCTCTATGACGACCTCATGACACTGGCCCATAAAGCCCAGGTCTTTCAAGAGTTAAAGAATCCTGAGGGTGGAAACAGCCGACCAGTTGAGCTGTTTCGAAGTTTATCAGGCAGCAGCAGAGCAACGCGACAGGTCAATAAGATGATTGAACAGGTCGCTGACTCCGAGGCGACTGTGCTTATTCTTGGCGAGTCAGGCACAGGTAAGGAAGTGGTGGCACGTAAACTCCATTTTCACTCTGTACGAAGAGGTAAGCCTTTTGTCCCGGTAAATTGTGGCGCCATTCCAGGAGATCTTTTAGAGAGCGAGCTGTTCGGGCACGAAAAAGGTGCGTTTACCGGTGCAATCAGCGCTCGGCAAGGGCGATTCGAAATGGCAGAGGGCGGCACCCTTTTTCTCGATGAAATCGGTGATATGAGCATGCCGATGCAGGTGAAGCTCCTCAGAGTCCTGCAGGAGCGGACTTTTGAACGTGTTGGCAGCAATAAGACTATTCCCTGTAATGTACGCATCATCGCCGCAACCCACCGAAACTTGGAAGCAGCTATAAAAACAGGGGATTTTCGTGAAGACCTCTACTATCGCCTGAATGTATTTCCGATTGAAATGCCACCACTCAGAGAACGGGTGGAGGATATTCCTGTCTTGGTGAATGACCTGATCCATCGGATTGAAAACGAAAAGCGTGGTTCAGTCAGGCTTACACCAGCGGCTGTCGCTGCCTTGAGTCATTACCGATGGCCGGGTAATGTCAGAGAGCTAGCTAACCTGATAGAACGTTTGGCTATTCTCTATCCCTATGGTGTCGTTGATGTGGGTGAGCTTCCTGAGAAGTTTCGACCTGCGGTTGACTTGATGGACACCACCCAGTTACCACAAGTTACTCTCCAGGGTGATGAACCGGGAACCACATTGAATGCACCACGACTGCCTAATGATGGCATTGATCTGAAGGCACATCTTAACTCTTTGGAGCAGAGCTTGATCCAGCAGGCTCTTGAGGAGTCCGATGGAATTGTCGCTCATGCTGCAAAACGACTGCATATGCGACGAACCACACTGGTGGAAAAATTACGTAAATATGGTCTGCAGCGTCAAACAGAGTCGACGGGAATTTGACGTTGTCCATATACAAGAACAGTAACCAGTTGATAGTAAAGGATAAATAATTTAGGCACGTATTTTGCGAACATCGTCAGTGAGGAATGAAGACTGACGAATGAGGCTAATGACGTGTCACCGAAAACATCACTTGCTGATCGACAACACGCCCTTGAGGCGGCCTTCAATCTATTTAATCAACTCTCTGAAGAGCTGACTGGATCCTATCAGCAGCTTCAATCCCAAGTGTTGGAACTCAGTCAGGAACTGGCTGCAGCCAGAAGTGAACGTATGGTTCAGTTGGCCGAGAAAGAGCGTCTGGCCGACCGTTTGGAGCGGTTACTCGAGACACTGCCTGCAGCTGTTATTGTTCTTGATGGTGAGGAGCGTGTTCGTGAATATAATCCGGCAGCAGAGAGGCTTTTAGGCAGGATAAAACCTCTGGATCAGTGGTCTGAGATAGTTCGTCAACGGGCACTTGGGGGTGTGATCAAGGGTAATGAGCTGAAGTTACTTAATGGCCATTTGTTGACACTCTCATCGAGTCGTTTGGAGCAGGCACCTGGCCATATCCTGGTTCTAGTTGATATTACGGAAACAAGGAAGCTGCAGGAGCGACTCAATCGACGGGAACGTTTGACCGCCATGGGTGAAATGTCAGCGCAACTTGCTCACCAGATGCGCACGCCGCTGAGTAGCGCGCTCCTCTATGTCTCCCATCTTGCAAATGAAGATTTAAACCCACACAAACGCCAACAATTTACTGCAAAGTTACGAGATCGTTTGCAACATATGGAGCGTCAAATTCACGACATCCTGATGTTTGCACGAGGTGAAGATGCCGGTGAGTCCCAAATATTGGTGAGTCATCTACTGCAGACTTTTTCGTCAACTGTGGATCAGGAATTACACAACTCTGGCGTTACTCTCGAAATTGATGATCAGAGTCATGGCCGGGCAATCATGCTGGGACGTGAAGATGCCCTGCTGGGCTTGTTGGGTAATTTATTGGAAAACGCGATTCAGCAAGGGGCGAAGCTTGTGCAGATAACCCTCAAACTGGGTGATGAGATCGAACTTGAAATTGCTGACAACGGCCTGGGTATTGAGGATGAATTGTTAGCACGTATTTTCGATCCTTTTTTCACTACACGTAGTGGTGGCACCGGACTGGGGTTGGCGGTTGTACAGAATCTCGTACTCAACCATGGGGGCGAGATCATAGCCACTCATTCAAACTCAGGTGGCGCCCTGTTTCAAATGCGATTTCCCAGTGCAGCGGATAGTTCAGAACAGATATCAACGCCTCTGTTTACCAATCAACAAACGACAGTTGGCGTTGAACAAAGAAGGAGCCTGTCATGAGTCAAGCGACGGTGCTGATAGTTGAAGATGATCCCGATCTGCGGGAAGCGCTTAGTGACACCCTTGAGCTCTCTGGTTATCCAGTGTGTACAGCTGAGGGGGGACGATCAGCCCTCGAGATTTTACAGCGTGAGTCCATCGGTATGATTGTCAGTGATGTGCAGATGCAACCCATGGATGGCCACACATTACTACGTGAAATAAGGCACGCTTATCCTGAACTACCGGTATTACTGATGACTGCATATGGCAGCATTGAAAAGGCAGTAATGGCAATGCATGACGGTGCTGTTGATTATCTGGTGAAACCTTTTGAAGCAGAAGTTCTGGTCAGTAAGGTTGCTGCAAACATCCAGCCTGTTATTGAACCCTCCAGTGGCGGACCTGTGGTAGAAGATGTTCGCAGTCATGAAGTTCTGGAATTGGCTCGCAGAGTTGCGTTGAGTGAAGCAACGGTATTGCTGAATGGGGAGAGTGGTACGGGTAAGGAGGTGTTCGCACGATATATTCATCAACATTCTCCCCGTAACAGTGGTCCATTCATCGCCATCAACTGTGCAGCAATTCCTGAAAATATGCTTGAGGCCGTTCTTTTCGGCTATGAGAAAGGGGCCTTTACCGGTGCCTATCAGGCTACTGCAGGTAAGTTCGAACAGGCGCAGGGGGGAACACTGCTGTTAGACGAAATCTCAGAAATGAGTCTCGCTTTGCAGGCCAAGCTACTTCGGGTCTTACAGGAAAAGGAGTTGGAGCGTCTTGGTGGACGCAAGTTGATAGAATTGGATGTGCGCGTATTGGCGACCACCAATCGCAAGCTTCGTGAAGAGGTTTCTGCAGGACGTTTTCGTGAAGACCTCTATTATCGTCTCAATGTATTTCCCCTGACTCTGCCGCCACTGCGTGAGCGTCAGCGGGATATCCTGCCACTTGCACATCACCTGCTGCAACACAGTTTGCGCTCTGGTCAGACGCTTCCAAAATTTACCGATGCAGCTGAACAACAGTTACTTGAGCACGCTTGGCCAGGCAACGTTAGGGAGCTGGACAATCTCATGCAGCGGGCGCTGATTCTCAATAGCAGTGGCATGATTGATGTGGCAGATCTCTGCTTTGAATCAACTTCATCAAACTCTAAACCGGAAGAGACAGTAGTAGCATCGAACGTTGGCAAGCTTCCTGAAGATTTGAGATCTGTCGAGGAACAGATGATTCTCGATGCCTTGGGGAAGGGTGCTGTAAGCCGAAAACATGTCGCCAGCAGGTTAGGTATCAGTGAACGTACCCTGCGTTACAAGATCGCTCGTATGCGGGATGCCGGTGTAGCCATACCAGGGTGAGCTGGTGTGAATTCTGCATAGATCATATAAACAGTGACATAACGGAGCATAAGTTATGAATAACAACATGAACATTGAACAAGTACTTGCTCAGATGCGAGTGATGTCGTCACAAGCTGCGGATAATGCTCAGGAGTCTCCCAAGAGTTCGGGCGCTGATTTTTCCGCGCTGCTGAAGCAGTCGATTGATCATGTCAATTCCATCCAGCAGGAAGCGAGTGCTTTGCGTACTGCCTTTGATAGTGGTCAGGGGGAGATGGATTTGGCACAGGTGATGATAGCTGCTCAAAAATCGAGTCTCTCCTTTGAAGCCATGGTTCAGGTAAGGAACAAATTGGTCGAAGCGTATAAAGACGTGATGAATATGCCAATCTAACTGATTGAATAAGAAGGCTAAAAATGGCAACTGTAACATCCGAACATACAAATAACGAACTCCAAGCTGGGTCTCGTTTACAAGATAATCCCATTGTTAGACAAATTGCTGTCATGGTTGGCATTGCGGCAAGCGTCGCCTTGGGTGTGGCGGTTGTGCTTTGGACACAGAAGCCAAGCTACAGTCCACTGTTCGGAAATTTACCCAGTAAAGATGCGATGGAGATTGCTCAAGCGCTGCAGCAGGCTGGCATCAAGTATGAGATTGACCAAGCCAACGGCATTGTTATGGTGCCCAGTTCCAGTCTACAAGAGGCGCGGATGAAACTTGCCGGCCAGGGTTTGCCGCAGTCTGGCTCTACTGGTTTCGAGCTGATGCAGGAAGATACAGGATTTTCCACCAGCAGGCTGGTTCAAACCGCTCGTTATCAGCGAGCGATCGAAGGCGAGTTGGCTCGCTCAATCATGACGATGGCGAATGTTGATAGCGCCAGGGTTCATCTTGCAACGCCAAAACAGTCTGTTTTTATTCGTAAAAGAAAGTTTCCCAGTGCTTCAGTAGTGATCAAGCTCTATCCGGGACGATCACTGGAAAAGGGGCAGGTGGAGGCGATTACTCACCTTGTCGCCTCAAGCGTGCCTGAACTGGACGTCTCTCATGTGACTGTTGTAGACCAGAAAGGCCGGCTGCTGAGTAGCAAGAAAGATACTCGGGAAATGCAACTGACTTCACGACAATTTGAGTATACACGGGAGCTTGAGGAGCACTATAAGCAACGTATTGAAGATATTCTTTCGCCAATGGTAGGGCGAGACAATCTTCGAGCTGAAGTGACTGCTGATATGGATTTCACTTATGTCGAACAGACTCAGGAATACTATAATCCTGATGTGAACGCACTTCGTTCTGAACAGATTAATGAACAGCAATCGGTACTGAGTGATATACAAGGGGTGCCCGGGGCCTTAACCAATCAGCCTCCTGCAGCAGCAAATGCGCCTCAAGTAGCGACAGGTGGGGCTGAGGGCGAGGAGGGCGGCACTCCGGTTAATAGCAGTAAACGAGCCACGCGCAATTTCGAACTGGATAAGACGATCAGTCATACCCGCCTGCCCAGCAGCCGGTTACGTCGGCTTTCGGTAGCCGTGGTAGTCAACGACCGCTATCAGGCCGGTGAAGATGGTGGGGTTGTCCCGGTTGAGCGAACTGCTGAAGAGATCACCCGGTTGTCTAACCTGGTCAAAGAGGCTGTAGGTTTCGATATACAGCGTGGTGATCGAGTACAAGTGATCAATGAGGCTTTTTTTGTGCCTCAGCCGATTGAACCGCTACCTGTAGCCCCAATGTGGGAGGAGAGCTGGTTCTGGGATCTGGTTCGTCAGGTTGGTGGTGCTCTGCTCTTCCTGCTTTTGGTTTTTGGCGTATTGAAGCCAACTATGACAAGGTTAACCAGGCAAGTGGCTACCACCCAGATGACTCAGTCTATGGCGACAGCCGGAGCAGTAGCAGGAGAGGGCGGTATGGCAAACATGGCTGTTGAGGGGGGTGAGATGGGTATGTTGTCGGAAGATGACTCTTCTCTTCAGCTTCCAGGCCCCCAAAGTTATGAAAAAACATTAGATGCAGCGCGTAATATGATTCAGGATGATCCCAAACGCGTGGCTCAGGTAGTTAAAAAGTGGATTTCAGAAGATGGCCAATAATCAAACTGCCAATACAGCGATGAGTCAGGCTTCACCTGAGAAGCAGGCAGAAGTGGGTAACATCAATGGTCTGCAACGCTCAGCAATTCTTTTGTTGGCGCTTGGTGAAAAGGATGCAGCAGAAATCTTACGCCATATGGGGCCTAAAGAGGTTCAGGATGTCGGTTTAGCAATGGCCTCTCTGACAGGAGTCAGCACTGATCAGATGGAAGCCGTAATGCATCAGTTTGTCTCAACATTAGAGCAGGAGACCGCTTTGGGTCTGGGCTCGGATGAATACATCCGTAATATGTTGACTAATGCCTTAGGTGAAGATAAGGCTGGCGGCGTGATCGACCGAATATTATTGGGCCGTAACAGTAAGGGATTGGAACAGCTTAAATGGATGGACCCTCGTGGCATTGCTGAATTGATTCGCCTGGAACATCCCCAGATTATTGCCATTGTACTCTCTTTCCTTGAGCCGGATCAGGCAGCACAGGTGGTGAGTCAATTTGCAGATAGAGTTCGTACCGATGTCATGATGCGAATTGCAACTCTGGATGGCATACAGCCCGTTGCCCTTCAGGAGCTCGACGAGATACTCGAAAAACAGTTCTCAGGAGCATCGAATGTAAAGTCTTCCAACCTTGGTGGCGTCAAAGCTGCTGCTGAAATCCTCAACATGTTGGATGGTGCGGTTGAGAGTAAACTGATGGAAGAGATAACTGAGGTCGATTCTGATCTGGGCCAAGAGCTTCAGGACAACATGTTCGTCTTCGAAAACCTCATCGATGTTGATGACCGGGGTATTCAAGCCTTGCTACGAGAAGTCAGTACTGAACAGCTTCTGTTGGCGTTGCGTGGTGCCGATGAAGCACTCAAAGAGAAGATCTTCAAGAATATGTCCAAGCGTGCAGCTGAAATGCTCAAAGATGACCTGGAAGCTGCAGCACCAGCTAAACTGAGTGATGTGGAGGCATCTCAGAAGGAGATTCTCCAAGTAGCCCGCCGTCTGGCGGACGCCGGTGAAATCATGCTTGGAGGCGGTGGTGATGAGTTCGTCTAAATACGACGATGAAGGATCAATCGATATCAGGCAGTGGTTACCTCCTGAAATGGGTGATGGCAAGAAAAGCCAAAGCAGAGGCACGATACATCCACCCGGTGCACCGCCTACAGCCCAGCAGCTTGAAGCGATACAGCAACAGGCCTATGAGGAGGGTTTCGAAAAGGGCAAACAGGAGGGGTTTGAGTTTGGTCATAAAGAGGGCTTGAATCAGGCCCGCCAGGATTTGCATCACTACACAAGCCAGCTCGATCGATTGCTTGAAACTTTTGTCCGACCCTTGCGCAACCTCGATAACCAAGTCGAGAAGGAGCTGTTAGCACTGGTTATCGCTATTGTTAAACAGCTAGTTCGGCGTGAGGTTAAAAGCGACCCTAATCTGATAGTAGGAGTGGTGCGTGAAGCGCTCTCTGTACTACCTGTCTCATCTCGGAATGTACGTCTCCTGCTCCATCCTGAAGATGCTGAGTTGATCCGGGAAGTCTATGCGTTGGGAGATGCGGAAGTTGGCTGGGATTTGATCGAAGATCCAGTAATAAACCGGGGAGGGTGCAGAGTGGTCACCGATACCTCACAGGTCGATGCTACCCTTGAGTCCCGGCTGGCCAGTCTGATTGCACCGTTATTGGCTGGTGCACGAGCCATTGATGAGCAGATGGAAGAGGATCAGGGCGATGGAATTACTCGGTGAGGAGCGGCAAAATTTATGGGCAGAGCGCTTACGCCGTTATCAGGATCGCCTGGGTGATGACCGGGGCCTGGTGGTCGAGGGCAGGTTGACCCGAATGGTCGGCTTGACCCTGGAGGCCATTGGTTGCCGTGCAGTGATTGGTGGTCAATGCGATGTAGTGAGCAGTAATGGCACACATATAGAATCTGAAGTGGTTGGTTTTGGTGAGGACAGCCTCTATCTGATGCCAACGGGCGATATCCATGGCCTGGAACAGGGGGCGCGAGTTATCCCGACAGGACGTGTTTGTGAAGCTGTAGTCGGGGAGCATCTGCTTGGCAGGGTGATCGATGGCGCAGGAAAGCCACTGGATAGTCTTGGTCCGCTACACACCGATGAGCGACGTCCACTGACCGGAACCAGTTTCAACCCCCTTGCCCGTACACCTATACGAGAACCCTTGGATGTTGGCGTCAGAGCAATCAATGCCTTATTGAGTGTGGGGCGAGGACAGAGACTGGGATTGTTCGCTGGATCAGGCGTGGGTAAGAGTGTGCTGCTTGGCATGATGACGCGCTACACCAATGCAGATGTCACTGTTGTTGGATTGATTGGTGAACGTGGTCGTGAGGTTAAAGAGTTTGTAGAGAACATTCTCGGCAAGGAGGGCCTGAAACGTGCTGTCGTGGTTGCAGTACCAGCGGATAATCCACCATTAAGACGGATGCATGGCGCAATGCTGGCCACGAGTATAGCTGAGAGCTTCCGTGAGCAGGGCAAACATGTGCTGCTGTTGATGGACTCTTTGACCAGGTTTGCTCAAGCCCAACGGGAAATTGCATTGGCGATACATGAGCCACCGGCAACCAAAGGATATCCACCCTCTGTATTTGCAAAGTTACCACAACTGGTTGAGAGAGCAGGGAATGGGGATAAAGGCGGAGGCTCAATCACCGCCTTTTACACGGTATTGACTGAGGGTGATGACCAGAATGACCCCATTGCCGATGCCGCACGGGCAATTCTCGATGGGCATATTGTCTTGTCGAGACAACTGGCAGAAGCTGGACACTATCCTGCTATCGATATTGAGGCCTCCATCAGCCGTGCGATGAACGACATCACCAACTATAGCCATCAGGACGCCGCCCGTTCATTTAAGCATCTATACTCTCTATATCAGCAGAATCGTGATTTAATAAGTGTTGGCGCCTACGAACCAGGTAGTGATGAACAGATAGATATTGCTATATCGGCGATGCCTGCACTTAATGAGTTTCTGCGACAGGATATGCATACACCGGTGGCTTTGGCTCAGAGTCTTGAAGATCTCGAAACCCTGTTTCCTGCAGAGCCTGAACTTGAATCTGATATGCCGGCTGGACTTAGTCTGCCGAATCCTCTTGAACAGTAACCAGGTAGATAACTATGTCACCCTCTAAGCGACTTAAACCTGTACAAAGATTCGCACGCTCAAAAGAGCAGAATGCGGCTCGTAGTATGGGGCAAGCACGCAAGAACCTTGAATTGGAAGAGGCAAAACTTAAGCAGCTGAAGCAATATCATCAGGAATACCTTGATAGATTTCAACAGATTGCCAGCGAGGGTATGACAGCGACTCAATTACAGGAATACAGAACCTTTCTCGCAAAATTGGATGAGGCCATTACTCAGCAGCAACAAGTTGTTGCAAGCAGCATGGTTGATCACAATAGTCACAAAGACAATTGGAAACAGAAACACAGCCGCACAGAGGCATTGAACAAAGTATTAGGCCGTTATCGTGACCAGGAAAAAAAGGTTGCTGATCGCCGAGAGCAGAAAGAGAACGACGATCATAACCAGAGAAACAAATAACAGTCTTGAGTAGAGATGAGTCTCTACAAATCCTTACCAAAATTCCAGTTTCGATTAGTGTTAAAAGGCCCCAAGTAATGAATCGCATTCTTAACCATTTGAATAGGTATCTGATTTATCCTCTTCAATAAAGTGGTTATAAAATCTGTTTTTTTGTAGTTAATCGAGACGATTATTGTAAATTTTGTTGAAATCTGGTTTTTAAAAAATACTTCTTGTGTATGATTGTGAATCATGTGTGAAGTATCGACCGAAACTGATCCTCAACTACCACCACAGATTGTGCAGATTGGCCGTCAGCCCATACTGGACGCGCAGTTAAATGTCTTTGGATATGAGTTGCTCTATCGAACAGCTGATGATCAACAAGAGTTTGATGGCGATGAGGCATCTGCACGAACCGTACTGAATAGCTTTCTCGAATTCGGTCTACAACGGTTGGTGGGTGATCATCGGGTCTTTATCAATATGACCCAACGATTCTTCACAGATCTTCCTGATTTACCAGTCGACAACTCAAGGATAGTAGTAGAAGTATTGGAAGATTTTGAGTTAACTCCGGAAGTTATTGCCGGCGTACGTAAACTTCATCAAGATGGTTATACCATTGCATTGGATGACTATCGATTCGAGTCTCGTTGGGATCCGCTACTTAGCAGTTGTTCTTTCATAAAAGTCGATATTCTCGATTTGGATCTTGATGATTATCAAGAAGAGATTAAACAATTACACGCTCTTGGCCTGAAACTGCTTGCAGAGAAAGTGGAGAATCGTGAGCAGTTCGAGACAGCCAAACGATTGGGCTTTGATCTGTTCCAAGGCTATTTTTTTGCCAAACCCCAAACAATCAAAACTACCCGAAGTCCAAGTAACAAGAGTGTACTACTCAAGGCAATAACCAAAATCAATGATCCCAAGGCGGAAATAGATGAGATAGCTGCACTGATTGAGCATGATTCAAATCTAAGTTTTAAAGTCCTTCGGGTTGTGAACTCGGCAGCACACAACTTACCTAGAAAGGTAAACTCAATTCGTGAAGCGGTTGTTTTAGTCGGGCTAAACCGCTTGCGGGCGTGGAGCACTCTGTTTTTGATGGCTGGTTTTGATGGGGCATCACCAGAACTGATTACAACCAGTCTTGTTAGGGCTGAGCTATGCAAGTCATTGACTGAGGTGTTCGTAAAAGGCCAACCGGACAGCGGTTATACAGTCGGTCTTTTATCAACACTGGATGCCATGTTGAATCAGCCTATGGAGGAGCTTTTGACAGAGATGCCCCTTCCTGACTATATGATTGAGGCATTGCGTGCTCATTCCGGGCCTTTCGGAACAGGCCTTCAGTGCGCAATCGATTTGGAAAGGTGTGATTGGATGAGTGATGCGGCTCAAATTCTTCCTGTTGAACAATTGAATACAATTTATGTACATGCTCTTGAAACCGTGGAGACGCTGCGAAAAGAGTTCTCAGAAACATGAGCGGGCTTCCCTAAGGGATTACTACACCATGAATGGGGCCAGAAGGTGTATTGCAGATGCAATAAGCCCCTACCTCTGCTCGTTTGTTCATCGGACAAATGCCAGAGTAGATTGCGCACTTGCGACTTAGTTTCTGCTTGGATTGAGTCTCTGTCGTGTAGCTCTTATCAGTTGACTTCGGCGACTGATCAGATGGTTTCTCCTCTGTAACCCCAGTTGTGGAGATTAGGCAACTGAAAACGAATATGACCAGTGTAAAAAAAACTCTTTTCATGTTTCTCTCCTGTCACTTATCTTCATAACCTGGCGGCCGTTTCCCGGATAACATATAGGAAAAGGCAATTACCTCAGCAACGGCTCGATAGAGCGCTTGGGGTATTTCATCGCCAAGCGGTATCTGGGTAAGCAGAGCAGCGAGTTCCACATCTTCATGAAGTGGAACATTATGTTCCTCAGCCAGTGCTAAGATCTTGTCTGCAACTTCACCTCGACCCTTGGCCGTAAGGCGAGGGGCATTCTCTCCATCATATTTCAGAGCTACTGCAACATCAGCTGATTGATTCTCTTCTTTGTTCATACCTTTTCGTTTAATAGGGAATGATCATTGGGTAGTTCATATTCATTCCTGGCTGAACCATGAAACGCCTCCAGTTTCTTGACCTCCAGACCAGCAGATTCAAGCCCACTGCGCAATCTATCCAACTGTTGACTGACCATAGTGGATGTCTCCGGGATTTCAGACCAGATGGTTGTGGAAATAGATTCACCAACGAGATGCAGGCGTATGCGCATAGGGCCGAGGGGAGATAGATTCATATGTAGCGTTAATTGCCACCCGGATTGGGAATTGGTAGCTCCATGATGACCATCTCTTGCGATTTTAATATGAAATAGATCAAATCCATCACCATTTCGAATCGGCAGTTCAAACTGCCAGATCTGTCGTGTTGAGTCATCTGTGGGCAGTGAGCTGAGTTGATTGGTCTGTATTCTGGCAATTGCCCCATCAATGTGTTTAAAAAGATCGAGTAAAAGCTTGACTGTAGCATCAGTCTCCACTGCTTGTGGTGCAACAGGTGGTTGTGGTGTTGAAGGTAATGGCAGATTCTGCATGGGCAACTGCAACGAACTCTTTGGTGCCAGGTTGGGTGCTGCTTGTCCCTGCACTGGTAGTCCACTTCCTGTGGAGACAGAAGATTGAGAAATATAGGGTTTTATCAAACCGATCAATCGTAAAAGATTGAGCTTTAAATCATTATTCGGCAGGGTTTGTCGAATCAGCTGCAGTTCTGTCTGAGTGCCACTTAGTTGTAATGCCTTACTCATATCTGGTTTGAAATTGGAACTATCGATGGAGAGGGTACGCGTCAGTATCTGCGCAACCGCTTGTTTGACTGGCTCGGGAAGGGGCTGAGTCGTGGGTTTACTGAGAGTTTCCACCAAAGCCTTGAAAAGCTGTGGTAAAGGTTGTTGTCTGGGGAGATTGTTTTTCAGTGCCCAGGCGGTTAATTCCTTCTGTGTGGGTTGAGTGATGACACGCAGCTCAGGAAGTTGTCCCCCTTTTTCTACCTGTAGCAGCAGAGGCTGACCAGGAGAGACGCTCAAGGTAGTTTGAGCGGTCAACTGAGTCACTCCGATTTGTAATCGCATGGCGCCATTGATAGTTTCACTAAGCGCGGTACCACGCAGTACCTGTCCAGGCTGGATCGTCTCTAACAGCGATTTAGCTGTTACCGAGGTGGGCAGCGGCGGTAGGATTTTTGCTATCGAGAACGGCATCAGCGTTTCCGGTCAATTGATTATGGAAAGTATACCCAAGCTTGGACAATGTTGTTTGATTCAATGGTAAACCAATGAATCCCTGTATGCCTGTAATAAGATGCTTTAAAGCAGGCATAAAACGATTAAAAACAATACTATATTACCTAAACTAACCTGAACCTGCAGAATCAGGCTAAAGTGTAGCTATGGAAAAACAAAGTAAAGATTCACCCCAAGTATGGTTCGTAAAGCATGAGGGACAGATTTCTGGGCCTGTAACAGCATCACGAGTCAGGCAGCTGCTGCTGGATGGTGCTTTGGATTTGACTGATCAAATCAGCTCAGACCAACAAGTGTGGCAGCAGGTTCTACAGGTGCCAAGTGTGGTTCCCCTCCAGTTGCGCGCAGATTCCGGTGATAAGGATGCGATGGCTAAAGTGGAAGCGCGAGCGCAGACCAGGGAGAAGGATAGGGCACGTATAGGTCGGATTCCGATACTACCTCTGACAATTTCAATCCTGGTCATGGGGGTTGTGTTAGTAGTTTCTCTGCTGATTGGAATGCCTGAGCATATCGATACCCCCCAATGTGATCAGCCTCCAGCTCCAGGAGTCAACTGGCGAAACTGTCTTCTGCTTGGCATAGATGTTGGGTCTGCAAGTTTGGCGGGGGCAAATATGAATAGTGCTGTATTGCGTCAGGGGAAATTCAGTGCTACCAATCTGAATGGCGTCGATTTGAGTTATGCAGATATCCGACAGGCAGATCTACGTTATGCCCAGATGCAAAATAGCCTCCTTGTGGGAGCGAACCTGCAGGGTGCGGATCTTCGTGATGCGGATCTAACAAATAGTAACTTACAATTTGCTGATTTGAGTGGCAGTCGCATCGATGGAGTGCTTTGGAGCGGAACCCGACTGGATAGCGCAATTTGGTTCGATGGCCGGACTTGTGGTGAAAACTCAGTGGGTCAATGTCGCTGACTACTTTCTCAAGAGTCGACTACTCCTTCGGAAAAGACTCGGACTCATAACGCTCAACCTGCAGCGTATTCGATAGTAACCTGGCCTTCATTTAGAGATGGTGCAAAAAGTCATGAGGATCTGGCAACTGCTCCCAAACTGATGGCAGGAAGGTACCTCTACGCACGCCTTCAATCAGGTTCAAATCACCTCTTCCTGGTCTGATTTTATCAATGAGATCAGTTTCCGATTCAAATTTCATAGGCTCTGCTGGCGTAAGTTCTGGTATCTTTAAAACTCAACCTAGGTTATTTGCTAATAAAACCATATTGGCAGAGATCTACTTACATCCCAATGAGAAAACCCTCATTTAGTTTATTCAGTTTATTTGCAAAAAATGACTAATTCTTGGGGAGCACATTACAAGTCAAGATTGATGCAGCTTGAGACCTTAACGAATAGCCATGGATATGAAATATTGGGTGGATGTCCAGTGTGTTTCTGGTGTGTTACGTTCTTTGATGTTTCAGTAGATTAGTTTTTTAACGGTGCGAATCTTCATCCACCGTATCGGGGTGAAAGTGGTCGAAAGCTTCCTTGGAGTTGAATGCCCCATCCTGCACATCATAATGTTTAGAATTGTATTTCATCTCGAGTCGTAGTCGTTTGAACCAAGACTTTTTAGATGCCTTATTGATTCTGAGATGTCTCGCATCCATCATTTCTCGGTGGACCATTCTCCCTGTGTCGCGTTCAGTCACCACAAAACCGAAGAACAGGCCACACCCATTAGCATCTGAATGTCTGCGATAAAGGAGTTTTTTAAACCACGCCAACATGTATTCATCATAACCATGAAGTAGTCCAGTTCCAAGCACCCTTGGCTGCAGAGGCAATCGCGTCGCGACTTTCGTAAACAGCCGCGCCGCAATAAGCAACTGCTCCGCCAGCAATGAGTATGGGATTGGCAGTGGCGATACCGGCAATCATAGCAGTCATACCCTCGCCAAGAGATTTTGAGACGTTGTGGGTATATTCGCTATCATAAATAAAAAACTAATCTAGACACACATTGCTATATCTACAACTGTAAGGGAATTATCAACTCGTTGACACTAGGGATAACCCTGTCAGAACAAGCTGACAGAAAAATATTATGGGTGGATTTCCTGTTTATTACTCTTGTTTTTTTCCTGAAATAATAGAATCTGGGGGCAATTGAATGACGCAGAAAAAATATTTTCAATTAATTATGTCGAATGACTAAAATTAGAGGCAGGCAAATGAGTAACGAAGATTAATTGAACGTGCTGCAGAATTTTTGAGTCAACAAGGCATAGAGTTTGTGAACACAGCGAAGATTGGTAGGGAAGATGATGGAAAAATTGAAGTTATTTTTCCTGTGCTGAAACTTTAGATCCAGATATTGCATTTGTAGATCCGGAAGACGTAAGGGTGTGGGTAACGTTAGATGGCGGTAAAGTTGAGTTGATACATCAAATGTAATTACTGCAAACAATGAGAAACTAGCCTGGTCAGCTCCCTTAACTAATCCTGGGTATTCATTAGCTGGTCGTATTGATAACTGTGTTAACTGTCGATCGTATGTCGTAGTCGTAAGTCAGGACAGTAACCGTTTGTTTTATATGGTTTGATGGCCGGTTTTGTGGTGAAAAATACAGTAGGTCAATGTCGTTGACTACTTTCTCAAAAGTCGACTACTCCATTGGAAAAGACTCAGTCTCATAACGCTCAACCTGCATTGTATTTGACCAGTAACCTGAGGGTAAACCTGCCTTCATTTTGAGATGGTGCAAAAAGTCATGAGGATCTGGTAACTGATCCCAAACTGATGGTAGGAAGGTACCTCTACGCACGCCTTCAATCAGGATCAAACCATCTCTTCCTGGCCTTATTTTATCAATGAGATCAGTTTCCGATTCAAATTCCATAGGCTCTGCTGGCGTAAGTACTGAGATGTGAATTGACAATTTCTCTCTTTCACTTCGACCCAATGGCGGGAATCGGGGATCTTGAAATGCTGCTGAATAGGCGTTCTCCGCCACATCACTCACCAGGGCCTGTTGTGCTTCTAAATGGCCAATACATCCTCTCAGTTTATTGGCGATCATCAAGGTAACAAAACTGGCCCGTTTGGCTTGTAACTCTTGAGTATATTCCTCTGCTTTCAGATTGAGGCATTTGTGATGGGTAAGGCCATAATCTATTGATGCGCCAGCAATCTCCAACAATTCTCTACGACTTTTCTCTGAAAGTAGATTTTGCTCTGGGGTAATCATGATCCACTCCTTACAGGAAGCAGGCAGTAATACAAGGGAATCTGTTACAGATTATGATTATCTTCAGATTAGATCGATTATTGCCGCATCGTTCCTTGCTGGGTATTGCTGAGGAATATATTCATATAGTAAACCTTTTGCCAGAGGTTTCTCTGACAGAGAATTTAATCAATAAAGATACCCTTTATCTATAGAATAGCCTATTGGCACTGCTGTGATTCTGATAGAGCTGGAGGAGCGGAGCATAGCAATGTGGCAATGAATTGAAGGTGTATGCTGTCATTTGAAGGCCTTGTCATGCATGCCTCTACTTTTGATCCAGAGATCACTGGTAGGGCAGCCTGTTTTCAGGATTGTCACTCTGGGTGGATCAAATTCACCATACTCTTTTATATTCTTCGCGAATGTTTTGTAAAAACCACAACTTAACTCTTTACCCAAGCGATCAGGTCAACTGTTTGTGAAACACTACTGTCTGACTAATTTGTCGATTGGAGAGATTCTCTTGCCTGCTGTTCTGGATTAGTCGCCTCGTGTTCGACATAATTCGCCCCTTGGTATTTTCCTATGGATAAATGATATGTGGTTTAAGAATCTTCGGATCTATCTGTTACAGCAGCCCTTCAATCTTTCTCAGGACGCTATGGAGGAGCAGCTGAAGGGTAAGGCTTTTCAAACCTGTGGTAGCCAGGATCTGATGAGCATGGGGTGGGATAGCCCTCTGGGAAGAAAGGCCGATAGCCTGGTGCATGAGATCGCCGGTTGTCAAATGATCTGTGCGAGGCAGGAGGAGAAACTGCTGCCCTCAACGGTTATCAAAGAGATCATGGAGGAGAAGCTGGCGGAAATTGAGCTGGAAGAGGGGCGTAAGGTAGGTCGCAAGGAGAGGACCGAACTGCGGGAGGATATCTTTCAACAGCTTTTACCGCAGGCATTTAGTCGACACACTCGGCAATATGCCATGATCGATAAGCAACAGGGGTGGATACTGGTCGATGCATCCAGTGCGAACAAAGCAGAGGCGCTGATTACCTTGCTACGGGATACACTTGGCTCTCTGCCTGTGAAACCTCTGGAGAGTGCCACAGCGCCAACCTATGTGATGACTGAGTGGCTGAAGCGTCCGGGACAACACAAAAACTTTTCTCTCTCGGACAGCTGTGAGCTTCAGGATCGATCTGATGAAGCAAGCATCTTGCGCTGTAAAGGACAGGATTTGACGGCTGACGAGATTTTGGCCCATTTAGAGGCGGGTAAGGATGTTGTTAAACTTGCTGTCGAATGGGATGAACGGATCTCCTGCCTGATTGAATCAGATCTCTCTATCAAAAGATTGAGATTCCTCGATCTACTGCAAGAGCAGGCTGCTGATAATCAAATAGAGACAGAAGCGGATGCATTTGATAGTCATTTTACCCTGATGAGTCTGGAGTTCAGACGACTACTGCCGGAACTGTTCGAACTATTTGGCGGTGTCGCGGAGTAGAACATTGAATGTAGAGGATCACACTAGAAGGGGATGTAGTGCAACATTTTGGCAACAGGTTACCGAATAACCTGATGTAGTTTGTGGTTTATTGACTCAGGTCAATGTCGATCCCGAGTAGAATCTTTAGTCTCTTCCTACGCTCACGGTTGGTCGTTTCCGTGTTAAGCGCTAGTCTGGCGGGGATAGATGGCCCAAATGCCTCCAGGGTCATCCCCCGCCTGTTTTTTTCTTCTCTTATCCTCTACCTTCTACCTGACGATCATCCCGATATCCGGGGTCATGCATCGATGATCAGCAAGCCTCAAAAGGCTGCTCAGTAGTTGTAGTATTCCAAAAACCAGCGCGCAAAGTTGTTGACGCCATCTTCCAGCTGAGTGTCGGGCTTATAGCCGGTATCTTCAATAAGGTCGGTCACATCAGCATAAGTTGCGACGACATCACCGTCTTGCAGTGGCAGCAAATTCAATTCAGCCTTTTTGCCCAGGCTCTGCTCCAGTAGTTCGATATAGCGCATCAGCTCAACAGGCTTATTGTTGCCAATATTGTAGAGACGATAGGGTGCGGTACTGCTGGCCGAATCAGGATGGTCAGAGTCCCACTCCGGATTAGGTTGGGGTATACGATCCAGTACTCTGATCACACCTTCGACAATATCATCGATATAGGTGAAGTCACGTCGATGTTTACCATAGTTGAATACATCTATTGGCTCACCACGCATGATCTTATGGGCGAACTTCAGCATCGCCATATCGGGGCGACTCCAGGGGCCATAAACGGTGAAAAAGCGTAGGCCGGTTGTGGGTATGCGGTAGAGGTGGCTATAGGTATGGGCCATCAATTCATTGGCTTTTTTCGTAGCTGCATAGAGGCTGACCGGGTGGTTGACGTTGTCATGCACAGAGAAAGGCATTGAGGTGTTAGCCCCATAGACTGAGCTGCTTGAGGCGTATACCAGATGTTCAACATCATGTTGACGGCAGCCTTCCAGAATATGGCCAAATCCCACTAAATTTGAATCGATATAGGCGAGCGGGTTTTCAATCGAATAACGTACACCGGCCTGAGCAGCAAGGTTGACTACCCTATGAGGTTTATACTCTGCAAAGACATTGGCTATGCCTGCTCTGTCTTCGAGTTCAAGACGCAGATCGGTGAAGTTGGGATGAGATTGGGTGCGGGCCAGTCGTGCTTTTTTTAGCTCTACATCATAGTAGTCGTTCAGACAATCGATGCTGATTACCTCATCCCCACGCTCCAATAGGCGCAAAGCCAACGCTGATCCGATGAAGCCGGCGCCGCCGGTGATGAGTACTCGCATGATTTCATTTCCTACAGGCAAAAACAGATAACCAGATGACTGTCAGTGGCAGCACTGAGAGATAAAGCAGGTTTTTTAGTCGGTCAGATCCTCGACATACCAGGACATGGCTTCAGATAAACCCTGATCGATATTGTGTGTGGGTTGGTAGCCTAGAAGATCTCTGGCCTTATCAATATTTGCCAATGAGTGCCTGACATCACCTGCGCGGAAATCTCGATAGACCGGGGAGATATCGCTCAGATAGGTAAAGCGCTGGGCAAGAATGTCTCTGATTTTGGTGAACAATTGATTCAGCGTGGTGCGATCCCCCACGGCCACGTTATAAACCTGATTGCAGGCATCCGGATTTGTAGCTGTGGCCGCTAAAAGATTTGCCTGAACCGCATTGTCGATATAACAGAAATCCCGGCTTGTCTCACCATCACCATTGATGAACAGATCTTCCTGATCAATCATTGAAGCGACCCATTTAGGGATGACTGCGGCATAGGCCCCATTTGGATCCTGCCGTCTTCCGAATATGTTGAAATATCTCAGGCCTATGGTGTTGAAATCATAACAACGGGCAAACACCTGAGCGTAGTGCTCATTAACCAGTTTAGTGACTGCATAGGGTGAGAGTGGATTGCCGATTTTGTCCTCTTCTTTAGGTAAACCTGGGTGGTCACCATATGTAGAGCTTGAGGCTGCATAGACGAAACGCTTCACTTCTGCATCCCGAGCGGCGACCAACATGTTCAGAAAGCCGCTGATATTGCTCTCATTTGTTGTGATTGGATCGGTCAATGAACGGGGTACCGATCCCAGTGCAGCCTGATGCAGAACATAGTCGACATCACGACAGGCCTCGTGGCAAGTCTCTAGATTTCGTATATCACCCTCTATGAAACGAAACCCAGACCACTGTTCCTCTGATACCGAAGCCTTTACCTTGTCAAAATTATAAGCGTGTCCAGTGGCAAAGTTATCTAATCCGACAACTTTCTGGTTCAGCTTCAGCAGGGTTTCCAGCAGGTTAGAACCGATAAATCCGGCAACACCTGTAACCAGCCAGGTTGAAGGGGTGGTTACAAGGCTCTCTTTCAGAGAAACATAGGCACTGCTCATAGTCTTGAGTCTACATCGTCAACTGGGAGTACATGCTTGACGTCATAAAGCACGCCATTCTCTGAGCAGAGTGCTCTAATCTTTTCTGATCCCATCTCCTGAAACTCCCGATGTGCAACTGCGAGTATAACTGCATCATAAGCGCCATCTGTCAGCTCAGGAATTGGTCGCAGGCCGTACTCCTTTTCAGCTTCGTCCGGGTCAACCCAGGGGTCATATACATCGACTTTCGCCCCGTATTCCTCAAATTCGCTAACAATATCCACAACACGGGTATTGCGCAGATCAGGACAGTTTTCCTTGAAGGTAAGGCCCAGTACCAGAACCTTGCTATTGTAGGTAGACATACCCCGTTTCAACATCATTTTTACGGCACTGTGAACAATATAAGCCCCCATGCCATCGTTGAGGCGACGACCTGCGAGGATGATCTCAGGCTGGTATCCGATGGATTGGGCTTTATGGGTCAGGTAATAGGGGTCAACACCAATACAGTGGCCACCGACCAATCCGGGACGGAAAGGCAGGAAATTCCACTTGCTACCAGCAGCTTCGAGTACCTCGAGGGTATCAATACCCAATTTATTGAAAATCAGAGCCAACTCGTTAATCAGCGCGATATTCACATCCCGTTGGGTGTTCTCTATAACCTTCGCAGCTTCAGCAACTTTGATACTGCTGGCCTTGTGTGTACCGGCGGTGATGATGCTTTTGTAGAGTTCGTCAACAAAATCAGCGACTTCAGGGGTTGATCCGGATGTGACCTTCTTGATTGTCGGGAGACGATGTTCCTTATCACCTGGATTGATTCGTTCCGGGCTGTAGCCGACGAAAAAGTCCTGATTGTATTTAAGGCCGGAGTCAGCCTCCATAATAGGTACACAAACCTCTTCAGTCGCACCGGGATAGACAGTGGATTCAAATATGGCGATATCGCCAGGTTTCAATATCTTACCCAAGGCGTGACTGGCACCAACCAGTGGACTCAAGTCGGGTTGTTTGTGTTCATTGATAGGTGTTGGAACTGTGACAACAAATACATTGCATGGCTTCAGATCATCCAAATTGCTGGTATAGCTGAGGTGGGGAATCTCTTTCAGTTCTGCAGGGTCGACCTCCAAGGAGCTGTCTTTCCCCTGTTTGAGCTCCTCAACACGAGCTTCATTGATGTCCAACCCGGTTGTGGGGAATTTTTTTCCAAATTCTACTGCCAGTGGCAGACCCACGTAACCAAGACCAAGCACACCGATGTGTACTTTTCCAAAATCAATCATGCTTTGATTCCTTATGCCATGAGAATGCGAATTTGTCGTTCGGTAGCCGATCGCCTGAAATTGAGCATAATCTCAATTTTTTCGATCAGGATTATGAATGATAACGTGGCATGCCATTGAAATCGAGGAATTTGTATCTCCTGGTGATAGTGAGAGGTATGTAGAGAAAGTGTACACTGACATCTCAACAAATTAGCAATAGGTGGTGGTTGTCGGTCGACTTCATTGGGTTCGAATCCTTTAGGTAAACTGATTGAGGGTTCAGCCAACTCATAGTGGGGCTCTCCCGCTTGCTTACACCCGGCATGGATCAAAAAATTGTCACATAATAATCATACTGAAAACCTCCCCAAAGTTGCTCTGGTTGGGCTTCATGCTGGGTATAGCCATAGCTCACTGGCACTTCAATCCATAGCGGCCTATGCCGACAGCTGGAGTTGTCCTCACCAGATGCAACTGTTTGAAACCCTGGTGAATACCAGCCATCAGGCCTTAATAGAGCAACTTGTAGACTACGAGCCACAAATCCTGGGAATTTCCACCTATCTTTGGAATATAGCTGCCAGCATTCGTTTAACACGTCTAATCAAGCAGTTACTACCAGATGTGCGGATCTTGTTTGGGGGGCCTGAAGCTGGGGCCAGGGGGGTAGAGTTACTCTCGGCTATATCAGAGCTCGATTTTGTTATAGCGGGGGAGGGGGAAGAGGCATTTTCAGATTTAATGAGGGTTTTGTTTCAGAGTGATGGTACCTATGAGGCGGTTTCAGGGTTAGTCTACCGAGATCAAGGTCTCATACGCGAAAACCCAATTCGGCTACTTCCAGTAGAGAAAATACCCGCTACCCTTTCAAACGGATTATTTGAAGGGGGGAAATCTCTGATCTATTGGGAAACCTCCAGAGGGTGTCCATATCAATGTACATTCTGTACCAGCGCAACGGATCGTCTTAGAGCATTTCCCATGGAGCGGGTCGAAGCTGATCTGAAGGTGCTCGAACAGCTGTCGAACAAAACAATAAAGCTTCTAGATCGTAGCTTTCATCTTGGTAAACAACGAACTACAGAACTACTAAAACGATTTGCTGATACCCCACCGGGGTTACGCTTCCACCTTGAACTTAATCCTGACCGTATCTCTGAGCAAGCAATGACCATCTTTAGTCAAGCGGATGCTGGGAAATTCCAATTTGAGATCGGCCTGCAGACACTGGATGTCGATGTGCTTAGCAGAATCGATCGTCGTATGGATGTGACTAAGGCGCTAGAGAATATTCGCCAACTGATTGAGATGCGACGGCACCCTGTTCATCTTGACCTGATTGTTGGCTTACCAGGGGAGAGCAGTATTCAGTGTGCCAGTTCCCTGGATCAGACTTTCAAACTCTCTCCGGATCACTTGCAATTGGGTATTTTAAAGTTGTTGCCTGGGACGCCCCTGCATACTCAGGCTAGGCATTTGGGTTATCGCTGGGATACGCAGCCTCCCTATGAGGTTCTAGCTAACCCTTCTTTAGGATTCAAAGAGATAGCGCAATTTAAACGCTATGCTGAGCTACTAGAGCGTCTCTATAACAGCGGCTTGATGCGAAACACGTTAGCCGGTCTTGTGAGATCTTGTTTCTCAGATAGTCTAAGCTTCTGCCTGGATCGCCTGCTGGAAGTATCAGGACACGGATTGGCAAGAGACAACCTACAACCTGATTCCCTTTTTGGCTACCTGTGTGACTTCATTGCTCCCTATCTTGAAAGATCTCCAAACCTAGAGGAGTGGTTGCTTTGGGATTACTCTCAGTTCAGTTTGGTGAACGGTAAGACGCCCAGATGGATCGCTGACAGGTTGGTAGTGAGTGAACAGTTTACAGTGCAGGGGAGTCGCAGGCGGTTGCCGATTCTCGGTTTAACTGCAGAGGGGGCGCTGCTGATAAACAGACAATCTGGGCAGAATTTTGCTGCAGGTCACTATGCACTATGGCCAAGGCAGCATAAAAAGGGGAAGCCGGTAGAGATTATTCAGCTTGATGCCTGAAAACCACTATTAGGTTTTATGCTGGGCTCAGAAAATTATTGCATTGCTGACTTGGGGCGGTTATTCGATCTCACAGATTTTAAGCGCTATGATAGTGTTAAGCATTAACCCACCCACAGCTCATTTGATCGTAGTTGAATTGGAAGTGTAAAACCGGAGATGGGCTAATACGCTTTCTGAAAGGTTAGGCCGTTCTCTTGAGTTTGGGTAAGAAATCTAATGCCCCGGAGAGCCCTGATAAGTTGCTATAAACGAGGCTCATGGCCATGGATATCAATGATGAAGTACAACGCCATACGCTGCTACAGCGAATAAAAGCCAGGTTCGAAAACAGGCCGGACTCTGAGCATGAACAGTCTTTCGTTCGGGTTGCGATTGTATTGTTGGTGCTGCTCTACCTGGCAGTCGTTTCAATATTCGGCGGGCTTTCCGAGTCAGCCTTTCATGGCCTGACTATCCTCACCCTTTTTCTTGCCTTCTCCCTGATAATGATTGCAGCAATCTTTGTTAATCCAGGGATATCCATCCCTCGACGTGTAGTTTGCATGTTTGGCGATATGGGCATGATTACCTATCTCCTTTTCTACTATGGGGAGATTATGACGCCACTCTATATTGTCTATCTCTGGGTCTCTTCCGGGTATGGTCTGAGATACGGCAATCGCTATCTGGCAGCATCGACAGCTATGGCTGCGGTCGGTTTTTTTTTAGTACTTCAATACAATGAAGATTGGCATGCAGACCCCAAGACAGGTTGGGGTTTATGGATTGGGTTAATAGTATTGCCAATGTATATTGCCTCGCTTTTAGCGAAGTTATCCCGGGCTTTGTCAGCAGCGGAAGCAGCTAATCAGGCTAAGAGTCAGTTTTTAGCCAATATGAGCCATGAAATACGCACACCAATCAATGGTGTAGTTGGATTGCTGGAGTTACTGAGTAACACACCTTTGGAAGAGAAGCAGAGTTCATTGGTTCATGGCGCGCAATCATCAGCAGCATCATTGATGCACCTGATCGAGAATGTACTCGATATCAGCAAGATAGAAGCTGGGCGAATTACCCTTACAAATGCACCGTTTGATCTGCATGCATTGATCAATGGTGTGGTGGGATTATTCGAATATGCTGCGAGTAGTAAACAACTACTGCTAAAGCGAAAAATTGATCCTAACTGTCCGTATCTTTTGATTGGTGATGAGCTTCACCTGCGCCAGGTGTTGGTTAATTTGGTCAGCAACGCTGTAAAATTCACTCAACAGGGCAGGGTGGAATTAACTGTTTCTGCTGAGAAGGTAGAAGAGAATAGAGTCAGATTACGACTGGAAGTGATTGATAGCGGGATTGGTATTTCAGAAACGGCTCAAGCCTATATTTTTGAGCCGTTTCGACAGGAAGATGAAGGGATAACCAGGCGCTTTGGTGGTACAGGGCTTGGCATGAGCATAGCGAAGCAGCTAACAGAGTTGATGGGTGGTGACCTCTCTGTTAAGAGTGAAGTAGGACGAGGTAGCTGTTTTTCTCTGCTGCTCAATTGTCAGCGGCAAGATACGGTTGAGCAGTTTTCATTACTCAATATTCCCTCTGGAGTACGTGTTATCAGTCATGATGCGTTGATGATAGGGCTGTTACGAGAATGGTTTAGCGAGTGGGGCATCGACTGTGCTGTGGATCTGGGTGTGACCGCGGCTATTGATGAGTCTGTCGTCTTACTGGATGCACGTGCTCTACCGCATCCATCCACACTGATTGAAGAGTATCCAGGGTTGGTGGACAGGGATCTGCTATTGCTCACCGATATGAGTAAATTAAACTTCAACCCTCAGGGTGCTGGTTATGTAGGTTCGTTGAACCTGCCATTGGAAAAACAGCAGCTTTATAGATTTTTGCGTGGTTTTCAGACTGCAACATTCGACAAACAAACCCCGCAACAAGAGGAGAAACCCACTACCCCAGCAAAAGCGTTCAAAAAAGGCCGGATTCTGGTGGCAGAAGATAATTTAACCAATCAGCTTGTGACTAGAAGTTTTCTCGAACAGGATGGTCACAAGGTGACGGTGGTTGATGATGGTATAGCAGCGCTTGATGTACTTGAGGTTCAAAATTTCGATTTGGCAATTGTCGATATGATGATGCCGGGACATGGAGGGTTAGACATTATCAAGCTGTTTCGTCACATGAGTGGCAATCGAAATAGTATGCCATTTGTTTTACTTACCGCAAATGTCAGTGATGAGGCGAAAGCCGCTTGTCGGACACTGGGTGTAAAATATCTGAGTAAGCCATTGCGGGGACAAGTCTTGCAGACAGTAGTTCAGGAACTGTTGATGCAGCAAACTCTTAGTGTGGGGGAGTCACAGGTTGCTAATCCAATCTTAGAAATAGGGGATGAATCTCAAGAGGCACTGATAGACGAGGAGATCTTCAAGGAACTTTCAGAGTTAATGGGAACCGGCCCGAGAATAGTAGGGTTAGTCGATAATTTCTATCAGGATGCCGAATCTCTTTTGTCAGAATTGAGGCAGGCGGTTGACAAGGGGGAGTGGTTTCAGGCGGCGGATTTTGCTCATGGTCTCAAAGGTGCTGCCTTAGGTTTAGGGGCCTATCAATTGGCTCAACGAGCCCGGGAGTTGGAACAGGAGATACTGCAGGGAGCACCCCGGGGCCCGATGGACCCCTTGGCGCCTGTCGAATCGGCTTATCGTGCTGTGCGGAGCAACCTGCAGGCTCGGATTGCTGATGTATCTGACTCAAGTCACTTGTCGTAGCGGTTGTAAATCAACAGCCTCAGATTGCTTTCTAGCGCGTCTATTCTGAGCGCGTACCAGTCGCTGCATTATACTGATTTCACTATGCTTTAGACTGAGGGCTGCATCTACCCACTGAGTGGTAATCGAAAGCAGCTCTTCATAAGGCACCCGATTATAGGTTTGTCGAACGTGACGAAGTAATTTGTTTGCATTGGTGCGACGCTGAGCAGTTCGAACGTAGTTCGCCAAGGCCTCAACTCCGGCACCACGCTCTGCCAGTACATCTACTACGCCAAGCTCATAAAGTGTTTCAGCAGTGTAAAGGTCGCCACTATAGATCAAACGCTCAGCTAACCCGGGGCCGACTTTTCGTGATAAAAAGCTGTAGGCTCCCATCCCTGGAAACATATTAAATAGTACTTCCGGAAATCCCATATGTGTGCCTTGCTCTGCGATGATAACGTTGCACGATAAGGCTGCCTCAAAACCTCCGCCCTGTGCATTGCCCTCAACCAAGGCAATAGAGGTTACGGGTTGATTCAGATGGCTGTGGAAACCAAAGGCACCATCTATGCAGGCTCGAGCATAGTTCATAAGTGTTTCTCGATCTTTGGTTTCGATAAGCTCTACAAACAGGGCTAAATCTCCTCCTAGATTAAAAGTCGAGTTGTCATTTGATGCGAGTACAACATAATCCCAGTCAGACTGATTTTTGCTGGCATAATCTTCTGCAATACGTTGTCCCATATAAGCCTGAAAGGATTTGATATCCTCAAGCAGTTCTGGTGTGAAACAGGGTCTTGGAGATGGGGTCATGCGTAATATCGCGCATCTGATCGATTCTTGCATTTCAAGACTGGCATGTTGCAATGTGGGCTGTTTTATGTGAGAGGAGAGAGTTGTAATGTCCATAGTGTACCTCTAGGTATTCGGTTGTAATTAGACATGAGCCTGTGAACACATCTTCAGAGAACTGCGGCTGTTGCTCACATTAAGATGAAAACATATCACTGGATATCTATACAGTACTAACAGGTTTTCGAAGCGCCGGTGATCGTCGGTGAACTTCTTAACAGAGTTTAGGAAGTAACTGGTAGTCTTTGTAGTAGGTTAGATCAAGAATTTCGAAGAATCGTGAATTGAAGCCTTAGAATGTTGAATATGTGAAGGGATAAAAGCGTGGTCACATACTCAAATTAGTGCTTGGATCAATGAAAAAAACTATTCAAACAAAAATTGCAAATTAACAGGCCGGAAATTTTCAGTACAAGTCTAAAATAGTAATTATTAATTGAACAATGTAATAATTATTAGTCAAGGTAGAATTCTAAAAAACAGTTGGACAGCGTAGAGTGTGCGCTTGTGGTGGTGCAGGGTAAGGTTCGCTCCTGCACATCCATGAGCCAGCGACACATGTGCATTCCGGCACAGTGTGCAACGATGCGGAATAGCCAGCCATTCCAAGGAGTTGCAACAATGCCATGCGTCACCATAAGGGTGCAATTCATGTTGTAGCGTGAATCACCCAATAGGTGACCATCTGCATCGAAGCTATTATCTACTAAATCAGGAACCTGCTATTAGAATGGCGTGGTTAACTGATTATGTTTTAGGATCATTGCCGTAATATTCAATCTGTGAGAAGTCAGTAAATCTTAAAAAAAGCTGCGATATGTCTTGAATTGTAATTTTCGATCGACTATCTATTGGGCTCAGGCATATTCAGAAGTTAGCTGTAGATAGAGTGCGATTTACAACTGTATCTCTATAATTTATAGCTTGTGTAGAAAATGAATCTCTGAAAGTATAGGCAGGAGATACCATTAAAAACTATTTTACTTAGACTCAATATAATTGTGATGTCGTTATTGAATAATTTATGTTTGTAACTATCATATTTTGAATATTTACTGAATAAGTAGGGCCGATTATTCGTGTAACTCCTCCACTCAATTTATAATAAAAATTATATCCGTATTAACCAGTAAATCAGCTATATTTTGGGACTAATATACCAAGTAAGTGAAATGCTTTTTCTCTGTCTTGGAATTAAACAATGAGTTTTTCTTTCACCAATAAAATTCATCAAAATATATGCTGTTTATTCGAATATAGATCTTAAAACATTAACTATAATTACATTGACTTTACTGGATATGCTGAATTAGTGATGTATGATTAAGGTTGTCATCGTCTGATATATTTTAGAGATATTGGTTATTTAATAGATCAGTTGATTGTCATGTTATGGATGGAATGAGATATCAAAAAAATAATTGCTCAAGGAGGTAGCTGATGCTGGTACTTACTCGGCATTTGAATCAATCATTACAAGTCGGGGAGGCTGTAACACTCAAGATATTAAGTGTCAATAATGGGAATGTCAGATTTGGAATTGATGCGCCAGCTGAAGTATTGATTTTACGCGAAGAACTTGCTCATCGCATGAGTGCACCATCAATACAATCAGAAGCTAAGTCACCGAAAAAGAGAGAGCCACAAGTAACCTATAAGCCACGACGAAAGAAGCTTGTTACAGATATGAAATAGTTCTGGAAATTCATCTCCATTAGTTTTAGGAGCCTCTGATCAATTTGTGAATCGGTATCTGGTAGCTGAAAGGCTCTGGTTTTGTGTAAAAAAGCTTCTCAATAGCGGACTATCAAGCGCGCTTTTCGCCTTAAACCAGAACCTTTCATCTCACCTTATTCTCGATCCAGAATTGATCAGAGGATCCTTAATGGAGATGGGTATTTCTGCGCTATGTGGGTGACGTTTTTAACAGTTTCCAGTCGATCAGAATAATATTACAACCATACGGTTAACCTATGGTATGACGTTATCTGTGAAGATGGCCATGCAATCTCTTAAACGGCAGGTTTTGATCTCTCGTTGTAAACAGGAGCACTTCAGCCAAAAAGTGAATCTATTTGATCGCCAGGTTAATAAATTATTTTGGGGCAGTGGATGACAGCGCTGCCATTATTTATCTATAGGTTGTCTATCAGGCTCGCTAACAGTTGTGTGACTGATCCACTGTTGACCTGTCCATGCCTCAAAAGGACGAAAACGGGATTTATAACTCATTTTCGCGCATGCCTCTATCCAGAATCCTGGATAGACCCAATCCAGTCCTCTCTCCCTCGCATTGTATATCTGCCAGATTAAGGCAAATACACCAAGGCCCTCCTGTGTAAAATCAGGATCATAAAAGGTGTATACAGATGAGGTGCCTTGAAGTAATTGGTCACTGACTGCAACAGCTGCCAATTGTCCTGATTTTTTGAATTCAATAAATTGAGTTTCAGCCCAATCACAGGTTAAAAACTGTGTATATTGACCCGGACTGTTGCATGCCATTGCGCCATCAGGGTGCCTATTCAGAAGATAACGTTTATAGAGTTGATAGTGCTCTTCGCTAAAACTTGAGTCTAATACTGATACCTGGAACTGACTTGCATTGCTTTTCCAGTTTCTACGCTGACTACGGGATGGTTTATAACTGTTAGCCGGGATTCTTAGAGAGACACACCCGTTGCATTGTGGGCAGGCTGGTTGGTAGAGATAACAGCCACTGCGTCTGAATCCTCTGTCAATCAACTGTTGATAGAGTTCTGGAGTTACCTTGGCCATAGGGTCTAGAAACAGGTTTCTCGCTTCTTCCCCAGGTAGATAGGAGCAATCATGCACCTGGCTCATATAGAGCGCATAGGCATCTTCTTGTGTAAAGCCAGGATTATCTAGCATGGCTTGAATACGGGCTCAATATCAGACCAGCTACCCACCTGGCCATCGAGTCGAGTCCAGCTATAGAGATCCTGGCAAAACTGTTTTCTTGGAATCTCTTCTGCACCCAAACTTGCCAAATGTCTTGTGTAAACCTGGCAGTCGATCATTTTAAATCCCCACGCTTTAAGTTGATGGCTAAGATAGACCAGTGCAACCTTTGAACCATTACTGGCTCGGCTGAACATCGACTCCCCGAAAAAGACGCGGCCTATTGCCATGCCATATAAACCACCCACAAGAGTATTGTCCTGCCAAACCTCAACTGAATGGGCAAGCCCCAGTTTGTGTTGCGTGCAATAGGCATCGATCATTTCAGGCACAAGCCAGGTACCAGGCGAGTCATCTCTCGGTGCTGCACATTCATTGATGACATCAACAAACCTTTGGTCAAAGGATACACTATAGCCATTATTGCGAAGAGTTTTGCGCAGACTACGACTGATTTTAAGCTTTTCTGGATAGAGCACCGTTCTGGGATCAGGGGACCACCAGAGTATAGGTTCTCCCTCTGAGAACCAGGGAAAGATTCCCAGTTGATAGGCCTGGATAAGCCGCTGAGGTGTCAGGTCACCTCCAACAGCGAGTAATCCGTCAGGCTCTTTTTCGGCCAGGGAGACATCCGGGAAAGGGGTATTCGGATTGTCGTCTAGTAAAAAAATCATGGTTTGTTTGCATCTAATGTTTTATATAATCATAACAGGCACTTGCACCATCAATAAAAAATCCACATTATTTACCGGTTAGATGTATGGTTAATGTAAAATGTTGGGATATTCTGGATAGAGCCTATTGTATGTAACTAAGAAATTTTGGCTAACCATTATATCTATGCCTGACCTGTTATTATGAATTTTAGATTGGAGTATTGAATTGTCCGACGCTGTCAAACACCTGCAAATTGGTGATGTATTGCAGTTACAGTTTGCACCACCTTCTGAAATCCAGGATCGTTTTTCAGCTACCCTTGTTGGTTTTTTACCCGGCCAAAGCCTGGTGATTACTACACCAAGAAAGGGTGGTAATCCGATTATTATCCGTGACGGCCAGAGTTTTACTGTAAGAATGCTTCAAGGTAGTAATATTTTCGGTTTCGTTGCTCGAGTGCTCCATGTCTCCTCAAAACCCTATCCCCACATCCACCTGGCCTATCCCGATGATGTCGAAAGTGCAGTTGTCAGAAATGCCCCTCGGGTACCGACTGAACTACCAGCTATCGTAATCAAGCCCCAAGGGGGATCTGGGGAGGATTTGCAACGGAAGGTTATTATTTCCGATATCAGCAGTACAGGTGCCAGGGTGATAGACACTAAGGAGCTAGGTGCAGTCGGCTCTGTAATACATGTCAGTCAGACGCTCTCGGTATGTGGCGGAAGTGATGTTCTGAAGGTGTTGGCAGTGATAAGGAATATTCGGGAGACCGCTGCCCTGGATGGAAGTATACGCTATTCACATGGATTGGAGTTTCGAGGGCTTAACAGATTTCAGCAATTGATACTCTGCTCCTATGTGCTTGGGAGTATCGCTCGCGAACGCGGATGAACAGAGTGCAGGTCGATTCAAACAGGGTTTGATCTCCTGGTTTCCATAGAAAGAAACCAGGAGTAGCTGAATTGATATTGGGGATTATTCGGATTTTGCTTCGAGTGCATCCAGGAAGCGTTCGGCATCGAGTGCGGCCTGGCAGCCGGTACCCGCAGAGGTGATAGCCTGGCGATAGACGTGATCCATGACGTCACCAGCAGCATAGATACCTGAGATGGAGGTCTCTGTGGCATTGCCTTCAAGACCACCAGCAACCTTCAAATAACCATTGTTCATTTCCAACTGACCTTCAAACAGAGCGGTGTTCGGACTATGGCCAATCGCGATAAAAACCCCTTGCAAGTCGATCTCTTTGGTAGAGTCATCTTTGACATTTTTTATTCTCATCCCTGTGACCCCTGATTGATCACCCAACACTTCATCGAGTACATGATCCCATTCGATGGTTACATTGGCTTCTTCAGCTTTTTTCTTCAGGTGATCTGAAAGGATCTTCTCAGAACGGAACTGATCTCGACGATGTACCACCACCACTTCAGAGGCAATATTGGATAGATAGAGGGCTTCTTCCACAGCTGTATTACCGCCGCCAATTACTGCTACCTTTTGTTTTTTATAGAAAAAACCATCGCAGGTAGCACAAGCAGACACGCCGCGACCACGGAAAGCCTGCTCCGATTCGAGGCCAAGATATTTTGCTGATGCGCCTGTGCAGATGATCAAAGCGTCACAGGTATAGACAGCTTGATCACCTGTCAGGCGGAATGGGCGCTGGCCCAATTCCGCTTTATTTATATGGTCAAAAATGATTTCAGTATTAAAACGCTCAGCGTGTTGACGCATACGCTCCATGAGATCTGGACCCTGAACCCCTTCGTTGTCGCCAGGCCAGTTGTCAACCTCAGTTGTGGTCATTAATTGTCCACCCTGTTCCATGCCTGTGACCAGAACAGGCTCCAGGTTGGCACGTGCGGCGTAGACTGCTGCCGTATAGCCGGCAGGGCCTGAACCGAGGATCAAGAGGCGGCAATGCTTGGTTTCGCTCATGTATACTTACTCCACTCGGAATGTGCCCGGTTATTAAGGGGCAGACCATGAAAATTTCTGAGACTTGAGGAACTTAGAGTCATGAAATCGGTGACCCGCGTTCAAGTCTTAAATAAAGAATGCGGGAATACTACGGAATCATACCCCCTGGGTAAAGAATCACCATGAGATTTAGCCTATGAAAATTGGTATCCCAACAGAAATTAAACCCCTGGAGGGGCGAGTCGGTCTGGTGCCTGATGCCTGTTCAGAGCTTGTAGGTGCTGGCCATGAGGTGATTCTGCAAAGTGGTGCAGGGGTGGCAAGTGGCTATCCGGATCAGGCTTACATTAATGGTGGTGCGACGATTGTCGAAGGTGCCTCAGAGATTTACCACCATGCGGAACTGGTGGTCAAAGTCAAAGAGCCCTATGGCGATGAGCCCGAAATGCTTAGAGCGGGGCAGCTACTGTTCTGTTTTTTGCATCTTGCCGCAGATGAATCCTTGACCCGACGGTTGCTGGAATCAGGGGTTACCGGGATCGCATTTGAAACAGTGGAAGAGGGGGGAGGTCTGCCTATTTTAGCACCAATGAGTGATATTGCCGGACGTCTTGCAGTGCAAAATGGTACAACACTGTTACATCACCAACATGGCGGCAAGGGGCTGTTGCTTGGTGGTCTACCTGCTGCGGAACCAGGACATGTGGTGATTCTCGGTGGTGGTCAGGCCGGAGGCAATGCCGCAGCTTTGGCGGCAGCGATGGGGGCCAGGGTGACCGTATTCGATCGTCTGCGTGAGCGCATGGGTGTGCTACGGGAGATGGGGAAAAATGTGACAACCCTATATCCTTATAAGGATGCGGTGAGTGAGGCAGTGGCGAGCGCTGACCTTTTAATTGGTGCAGTTTTGATTCCAGGAGCAAAAGCGCCGAAAGTCATTAGTCGAGATCAGATCACGACAATGGAGCCTGGTAGTGTGGTGGTGGATATCTCAGTCGATCAGGGTGGATGTATTGAGACAACACGACCAACAACTTATGAAAATCCGATATATACAGTTGAAGGTGTCACCCACTTCTGCGTTACTAACATGCCAGGGGCTGTCCCGAGAAGTGCCAGCCAGGCACTGTCAGCATCGATGATGCCCTATTTGAACAGGCTGGTGATGGCTGATTGGCGAAAAGATTCCCGATTGGCTGCTGCTGTTAACCTCGAAGATGGAGAGTTGGTCCATCCAGTATTACGTGAACAATACCTCTGAAATCAGAGTAACAATTATATGTAACTATATAATTTAGAAAAGATAATTGTTATTATCACAATATATTTCACAGCTTGGGATCAACACCGCTGAGTTAGATCCCAGAGTACAGTATATTTTCCAGGAGATTGTTTCAGAAACGACCCGAGAGGGTACTCCTGAAGGTTGAGACGAAACTATGGCGACACAGGCGAAGAGCCAACAAACACCTGCACAAAGTGCCTTTCAAACTCATGTCAGTCATGCCATGAGAGAGGGTGTCATGTGGAGTCTGTTCTGCCTCAGTGGTTACCTGCTGCTTTCGTTATTTAGCTATTCCCCCCTCGATCCAGGTTGGTCTTATACCGGGTCAGAGTCCAAGGTCATTAATTCAGGTGGCCCTGCTGGTGCATGGTTTGCAGATGTATTTCTATACCTGTTTGGCATTTTTGCCTATCTGTTTCCTATTATGCTCAGCTGGAGTGCAGTGTTGGTCTTCCGTCGTCGCAATCCCGATGATTCAGTGAATATGAATCTGGTATTGGTGCGCTGGTTGGGATTTTTCATAACCCTGGCATCCGGTTGTGCTTTGGCCGCACTGCATACGAACCACCTGGTGAATCATCTACCAACAGGTACAGGTGGCGCACTTGGAACCCTGCTTGGTGGACATTTTGAGGCTGCTTTCAGCCGTTCAGGCAGCAGCTTGTTGATGCTGGCGTTGTTTCTCAGTGGATTTACTCTTTTTACCGGGGTCTCCTGGTTCACAGTTATGGATTTTCTCGGAGGGCTGGTGCTGAGGGTTACCCACAAACTCCAAAGTGTCACATTAGCCTGGAAAGAGCGTCATGCAGCGAAACAGGCTAGACAAGAGCGTGTTGATCTGATCAAAAAAGAGCAAAAAAAGGATAAATCACGCAAGCAATTAAGAATTGAGCCGGTTATCAATGCGCCCAAGCCCAGTGAGCGGGTTGAAAAAGAGCGGCAGGTTCCATTGTTTGAGGCAGATCCCAATAGCGAACTCCCTCCCTTGGCGTTGCTTGATCCAGCTAAACAGACCGTACAGGCCTATTCACAGGAAGCACTCCAGGCAATGTCGCGTCAGGTAGAGTTGAAGTTTGCTGATTTTGATATTGAGGTCCAGGTGGTTGCAGTTCATCCCGGACCGGTAGTCACACTGTATGAAATATCACTGGCAGCGGGCACCAAGGTCAGCAAAATAAGCGGTTTATCCAAAGATCTTGCTCGCGCCCTCTCAACGGTTGCTGTGCGTGTCGTTGAAGTGATACCGGGTAAGTCAGTGATCGGGCTCGAGATACCGAATGAATATCGCGAAATGGTCTTTCTCAGTGAAGTATTGCAGTCTGAGACTTATGAGCAGTCTAAGTCACCGCTCACCTTGGCATTGGGTAAGGATATTTCTGGCAATCCCATGTGTGCCGATCTTGGGAAAATGCCCCATGCCCTGATAGCAGGAACCACCGGTTCCGGTAAGTCAGTTGCAATCAATGCCATGATTCTCAGTTTGCTTTATAAGGCAAAGCCAGACGAAGTGCGCATGATCATGGTCGATCCGAAGATGCTGGAGCTTTCGGTTTATGAGGGGATTCCCCATCTATTGACCCCGGTAGTCACCGATATGCAGGAGGCGGCAAATGCCTTGCGCTGGTGTGTTGGAGAGATGGAGCGTCGATATCGACTAATGGCCAGTCTCGGAGTAAGAAATATTACTGGCTATAATCGTAAGGTGAAAGATGCGATCAAAAAAGGCGAGCCGATAAAAGATCCTCTATTTCAGCCGGAGCCTACAGAGATTATTGAAGCGATGGCCCATCCCACTCTGGAACCTCTCCCGTACATTGTGGTCATTATCGACGAGCTTGCCGATATGATGATGATGGCGAGAAAGAAGGTGGAGGAGTTAATTGCAAGATTGGCGCAAAAGGCCAGGGCCTCAGGTATTCACCTGATATTGGCTACACAGCGCCCTTCGGTTGATGTGATAACCGGTCTGATCAAAGCAAACATACCTACCAGAATCGCCTTCCAGGTCTCATCGAGGGTTGATTCTCGGACGATACTCGATCAGATGGGTGCAGAGCATCTGCTTGGTCATGGTGACATGCTCTACATGGGGACAGGCAGTAACATACCTCAGCGTATGCATGGTGCCTTTGTCGATGACAATGAAGTGCATCGGGTGGTGAAGCATCTGAAGGCGGCTGGACAACCCGATTATCTGGAAGAGATTCTGCAAGAAGCAACGGAGTCAGTTCCCGGTTTTCCCGCAGAAAGTGGAGACACTGAAAACTCAGATCCTCTTTATGACGAGGCTGTCCAGATTGTGACCGAAACACGTAGGGCGTCGATATCCGGTGTACAGCGTCGACTGAAAATTGGTTATAACCGTGCGGCCCGAATGATTGAAGAGATGGAACGCACTGGTGTTGTCGGTCCTGCAGAAAACAATGGCACCCGCACAGTATTGGCTCCGCCACCGCCAAAAGATTGAGTCTATTAAGACGGAGTAATTAATGAGGATGCGCCTGAGTGCATTGCTACTGATTGTTGTCACCTGTTTCTCCCAACCGATCTGGGCAGGCAAAGGTATTCAGCAACTTGAAACTTTCTTACAGGATCTGATAACTCTGAAGGCAGACTTTCGTCAGACTCTTCAACAACCGGACTATGATCAGGTATTCGGCAGTAATGGTGTGTTTTATCTAAAACGACCTGGACAGTTGCGCTGGGAGTATCAGACACCCAGCCAACAGTTGATCGTTGCCGATGGAGATCGAGTCTGGTTGCACGATGTTGAATTGGAACAGGTCTCCCATCGTAGCCAGGATGCGGTTCTGAAAGGTACGCCAGCTCAATTGTTAAGCGATCTCGGGCCGATTAGCCAACATTTTAATATCAATGAGCTTGGTGATGAAGGTGACCTGACCTGGCTTGAACTGATTCCTAAAGATAAAGAGGCACAGTTTTCCAGTGTCCGTTTGGCCCTCAATGGCAATAGTCTTGAGCGTATGGAGATGTTTGATAATTTCGGACAGGTGACACGATTCTTTTTCGATAACATGCTTAGAAACCCTGAGTTGAGTGACTCCTTGTTTGAATTTGAGCCACCCCCGCTTATCGACCTGATCGGCGATCTATGAGCAGCCAGGATCTCTTTGCCCAAGCAGAGGGTGGGGAGTTTCGTCCACTGGCGGACCGTATGCGTCCTCGCAGTCTGGCGGCATTTGTTGGCCAGAATCACGTTATATCTGAAAACAAACCGCTACGACTCGCAATAGAGGAAGATCGCCTGCACTCTATGATTTTCTGGGGACCTCCAGGCACAGGCAAAACAACATTGGCAGGGTTGATTGCCGACCATTCAGGTGCACATTTTCTAAGTCTTTCTGCGGTATTGTCCGGTGTAAAAGAGATTCGTGCTGCTGTAGAGCAGGCGAGATTGATCAAGCAGCAGGAACAACGTCCCACTGTACTGTTTATCGATGAAGTACACCGTTTTAACAAATCCCAGCAAGATGCCTTTTTGCCACATGTTGAAAACGGTACTGTGGTATTTATTGGTGCGACTACAGAGAACCCCTCCTTTGAATTGAATAACGCACTGCTCTCCAGGGCACGTACTTATGTACTTAAAGCCTTATCCATAAATGAGATTGAAGAGATTATTGATCAGGCTCTGCAGGATAAACAGCAAGGGCTAGGCGAGAGGGCGCTCACGATTGACAGCCAAGCCAGAAAGCTGATTGCCGATGCAGCAGATGGTGATGCCAGGCGCGCCTTGAATCTGCTTGAGATTGCTGCGGATTTAACCGAAACAGAAGAGATTGGAGAGGAGGTCGTTGCAGAGGTGGCCAGTGGAACTCTGCGACGATTCGATAAAGGGGGAGAGGCTTTCTATGATCAGATATCTGCTTTGCATAAATCGGTCAGAGGTTCTGCACCCGACGCTGCACTATATTGGCTGGCACGGATGATAGATGGTGGCTGTGATCCCCTCTATGTCGCTCGTCGAGTAGTCAGAATGGCATCTGAGGATATCGGTAACGCCGATCCAAGAGCCTTACAATTAGCGCTGAATGGTTGGGATGTTCAGCAACGACTTGGTAGCCCGGAAGGTGAACTGGCAATTGCCCAGGCGGTAGCCTATATGGCCTGTGCACCAAAGAGTAATGCGGTCTACATGGCGTGGAAGGCAGCACAGGCCGATGCGAAAACATCAGGATCTCTTGAAGTACCCCTGGCGCTGCGTAATGCACCGACCAAGCTAATGAAGACACTGGATTACGGTAAAGCCTATCGGTATGCCCACGATGAACCCCATGCCTATGCTGCAGGAGAGAACTATATGCCAGAGGCACTGGAAGGCCGTCAATATTACTATCCAGTGGATCGGGGTATGGAGATCAAGATCGGTGAAAAACTTGAGTTTCTGCGAAAGTTGGATTTAGACGCAAGTAAGGATTAATCGTACTTCTAGTGCTCTCCAAATGGTAAAAACAGGTGAAAGGAAAGATAAAAAAGTCCGGGAGAAAAAGGGAGCCTCAGCACAACAGGGAGAGTATTGTAGATCGGATGTGTTGCGCTTGTTCACCCGACGGCTCTATTTCAAATAGAAGTCAATAAATATTGCACATTGGTAGGGTGGGGCCATGCCCCACCAAAAGCCCAAAAGCCTCATATTAGCCCGATTATTATTCTGTTTGTAAATCCAAGGTAGCCCATTCTTACCTCGGATTCTGCTTATCCATCCAGATTATGTATTCTCCAATCAATGAGAAATAAAGTAGGAATAGCACTCTTGTCGTAAAATTATTTCTGCAGGCTCATCTAATGAGTCACTGGATTTGGTAGTGTATAACCTAAAGCCATAACCTGACATGTAAGAGTTCATTCAATCTGTATTTATTAATAGATGAATAAGGTGGGGTTTATTCAACAGGGAGTAGCGACGGGGTGGAACAGACTAAGCAATATTTCAAATATTGGGGTAAGGCTTCGAGAGAAGATGATAGCTACCATTTGTTGCCTTATCATTGTTTGGATGTGGCGGCATAAGTTGGATGGTGCTGCCTTGGTAAGCATCGTGGATATTGAAAAACAGTTGACGTTAAATTTTCGCAAGGGAAGCAAGCCGGGAAAAATTCAACCTTATGCTTTCAAGGGTGTTTTGCATGTGAAGAATCCATCTGCTTTTAAGTCATTATTACAGCAAGGTATCGGCCCGACCAAAGCATTCGGTTGCGGAATGCTGTCACTGGCTGCTGTTTGATATGAATATTTCTCAAGGAGGAGTAATGAAACCAAAACTTCAGGTTCTAGACCAGGATATTGCCACAGATACTAAAAACAGTTTTGAATATATCTGTATTACTGATATTGCAAAATATAAACATTCTGAGAGAGCGGGTGTCATCATCGGGAATTGGTTGAGAAACCGTAACACTATTGAATTTCTTGGTATTTGGGGAAAACTCAATAACCCGGATTTTAAAGTCATCGAATTCGATGACTTTAGAAAACAGGCAGGTCTGAACAGTTTTACTCTGACACCCAAGCAATGGATCGAAAAAACAGCCGCATGTTGCCCTGTTTGGTATCACAGCAAAGCAGTGGCGGGATGCAAATCCTAAACTTAAAGGCAACATGCGTGATCATGCCAACGTGCATCAGTTGGTGTGTCTGGCCAACCTGGAATCCATGAACGCTCATTTCATTGAGGAGGGTTTGAGTCAGTCGGAGCGGGTGGTTAGTCTGAATAGACGGGCAATCAGTCAAATGAAGATACTGGTTGAGAATAGAACAACTCCCCGGCTGGGGATGGAAGAGTAATGTATGGCCTTTATGCCGTGTCATTTGTTTACGATATTGCCGACCTTTTTAAATTCGATACAGTGGTTCCGTTTGCTTTTAAGATTGCTGCGCATAGCCCAACCAATCCCGATAAGATGGTTCGGCATGCTTGTCGAGATATCTTTCGTGAAACCCGGCTGTTGAAGAAGCTGATTCCATCGATTGAAGAAGTGCTGTCAGCTGGTGGTATGGCTGCTGGATATTCGCGCGGGGGTTTATATTGGTGATGTTTCGAAAAGGGTTCGGGAAACACTATGGCAATATATGGAAGTGGATGTAGAAGATGGCAACATTGTCATGGCCTGGGCGACAAATACCGAATCCGGGTTTGATTTCCAGACCATGGGTAAGAATCGACGGATACCAGTTGAAATGGATGGCTTGCGTTTGGTGTCATTTCTGCCAATAGAGGAGTAGCTCGTTCTTTAACATTTTGGATACATTATAGGGGGTGGTCCCCTGTATTTTATACCTGGTGCCTTGGTAGAATATTTTGTGCCAAAAATTCCTCGGTGGCATAACTACTTACGTTAAGAATGTTCCCCTCAGGTGTGGGGATGAACCGCGATGAGTTTAGAGTACCAAATGATATTTGAGGTGTTCCCCACAGGTGTGGGGATGAACCCTTTTTGGTGGGGCATGGCCCCACCCTACGATAGTGTTCCCTTCAGACATGGGGATAAATTGGAGCGCTTACAGATGATGGAATAGGGTAGAAGTAATGTAGACTGGATAAGCGCAATGCCATCGGGTTTCTTTTGGTGATTGTCAAATGGCGCTGCACTTATTCGATCTATGATTTTGCTTGGTGTATGAACCAGTACTTTTCAGAATTCTTTTGGCCTGCTTCACAATCAACGCATAAAATCGAGTAGACCACCACTTCCCTTGTTCGCCTCGATATACTCTGCAACTTCATCATGATTACCCCGTTTTGCAAGATCAGTAGCGCTCTCCCGCCTCAGGTTCAGGTGATGGGCATTGGCTTTCATCTCGAGTAAACGTTTGACTACTGCTAGATGGCCTTCCTCGGCAGCTAACATTAGCGCGCTGTTTCCCGCATTATTTCGATGCTCCATGTGTTCGGAGTAACGCAAAAGAATATTCAATGTCTTCAGGGACCCACTTCTTGCTGCTAACATCAACGCGGTGTTTCCATTTTCACTTAAACGGTCGATGTATTGCACCTGCTTCACCAGAACTTCAACCAGATCTGCATGGCCAAAAGCAGCAGCTCGCATCATCGGGGTCAATCCATCCTTAGCCTGTAGACTGACCTTTGCACCCTTATTCAGTAGAAGATGAAAAATATCTTTATTGCCAACGTCGATGGCGTGATAGAGCGGTGTTCGTCCTTTGTTGTCTGCTTGATCGGGAGAGGCTCCCTCGGTAAGCAGTAGCTTGACGATTTCTGGTTGCTCTTTTAGGACGGCCAGGATAAGCGCTGTGATGCCATCATCAGTGGCTTTGGATAACTGGGCATTCTGCTCAATCAGCAGCTTGGCAAGTTGAAGGTTTTGATGTTCGATCGCTAAATGAAGTGGGGTTACACCATGCTTGGCTGATACATTCACCTTTGCACCATGCCCAATCAATTGGGTAACAACTTTTATGTTGTTTTCACGGCTGGCTATCAATAAAGGGGTAGGGCTGCCTGGTGCTGCCAGGTTAGTCTCTGCACCTTGTTCAAGCAGGCGGGTAATAACTTCTTCATGTCCCTGCCAAACGGATCGACTTAAGGGTGACAAGCCCTCAGAATCCAAGGTATCAATCTCTTCACCTTGTTTGAGTAGAGCTTCAACCAAGGGTAACTGGCCTCTCCAGGCAGCGAGATGCAGTGTGCTCCAACCTGCGAATGGATTCTTCTCATCGTCAGGATTACTCATCGTGGGCATTATAGAGGCGCTGATTTTGGCAAGATCCGGGAAGTCTGAGGTCTTATTGCGTGTCTGGGTAGCGATACCACCTGCAGCCTTCAGTTTTCTGGCAACAGCTTTGTAGTTTCTCAGTTGAGCGACATCCAATGAAGTTTGTTTCTTGCGATTCTTCGCATTGACCTTGGCGCCAGCTCGAAGCAATTCATTGACAACCTTGAGATGTTTTCTGCCAGCAGCAATCAATAATGCCGTATTCTCATTGGCATCCAGGGTCTCCAGTTTGGCCCCAGCTTTGATTAAACTGTTTACTATCTTTGCATATCCAAGACCTGATGCAGAATGGAGTGGTGTGTCACCCAGACTATCACTGGTATTTGGATTTGCACCAGCAGCGAGTAAAACCTCCACCGCATCTGTGCGTCCGTTGATAGAGGCTTCATGAAGTGCGCTACGGCTGTACTCATCCCGGGTGTCAGGAGAGATCCCGGAGGAGAGTATGCGTTTTAAAGTCTCAGTTTTTCCTGCAGCTGCTGCTCGATTCAAAAATGCGGCTGCCTGCTCTTCGCTCAATCCAGTGACGGGAGATGAGGTTGCGAGATGCTCAATCTTCTTTTTGGCGAGTCGATGACCTTGAATTGCTGCTTTGTCATACCACTCATTTGCCAGATCAGTATTGGCTTTTACACCCCAGCCATTTTCATACATGGTTCCTGTTGTGTACTGTGCTTCGATATGGTCTTGGTTGGCTGCCTTTAAATACCATTGAAGTGCCTGGGCATAGTCCTTTTCAACACCACGTCCGCCACGATAGAGTCCGCCAAGAGCAAATTGAGCCTCTGCATCGCCTTGCTCAGCCAGTTGTTTATAGATATCTGCAGCAGATTTAAAATCCCTGACACGGATGGCTGCTTCCGCTTCATCATGTTCAACAGATGATGCTGGAAAAGGTATGATCAATACAGATGTAACCAGACTCAGTACCAGTGCCACTCTTCTGATGACTCTATTAGATCTAGGCTGTTCCATGTTTGGTTTCCACATTAATGCCGGTCTCTTTGAGAAAGCCAGTTGGCAAGATGCCGCCAGCACAGATAATGGCAGCGTCGTTAGGAATTTCAATCTTCTCTCCACCTTTGTCGATGGTGACTTTGTCTTCAGTGAATCCTGTGACATTGGTACTTAGAAGCAGATTGATTTTTCCAGTACTGGCCGCTTGATCCACCTTTTCCCGATTTTTCTTCTTGGCTCGGCTAAAAGCGCCGCTGCGATAGGATAGGGTAACCGTTGTACCATCTTCATCAGCAATACTGGTTGCAGCTTCAAGGGCGCTGTCACCTCCACCTACGATCAGTACATGCTGGTTCTTATACTGTTCTGGATCGATCAGGCGATAAGTGACTTTACTCAACTCTTCTCCTGGTACCCCCAACTTTCTTGGTGTGCCACGTCTGCCGATAGTCAGCAGTACGGCTTGGGTATGGTAGGTGTCCTTACTTGTTTTGACATCATAACCACCTTTTTCATTGGCGGTGATCTTTTCCACCCGTTCATGATAACTGATCTCTACACCTGTTTTCTTCTCGACATCCTGCCAGAATTCGAGCAGTTTCTCCTTGGTTGTTTCAGTAAATTTAACCTCACCGACGAAGGGTAGCTTCACCGGAGCTGTCATAACCAACTTACCTCTGGGGAACTGGAAGACTGTACCGCCCAGGGACTCCTGTTCGACGGTCTTATACTTTATTTTCTTCTCCATGGCTCTCAATGAGGCACAAAAACCAGCCGGACCTGCTCCGACTATGACTAAATCAACTGGAGCAGCATCCTCTTTTTTCAGCGTCTCAATGATATGATCCATCGCCTTGTAACCCTGCTCAATGGCGTTTCTGATCAAACCCATACCGCCTAATTCTCCAGCTATGAATATTCCTGGCATGCTGGTTTCGAAATTAGGTTGTAGTACAGGTATATCAACACCTCTTCTCTCTGTGCCGAATACCAGGGTAATTGCATCGAAGGGGCAGGCGGTTTTACAGGCACCATGGCCGATGCAGTTGGTTGGGGCGATCAGTTCCGCTTTGTTGTCAATCAATCCCAATACAGGGTGGTTCGCTTGTTCTGGGCAGGCTTTCACGCAAGTACCGCAGCCCATGCATTTCGCTGGATCAATCAACGGATGAAGAGAGGCCGGTTCAGTCAGACCAGCCTCAAACTCTTCTGTTTTGAGCTCAAGATTTTTTTTACTTTTCCGTTTGCTATGCGCAATGTATATAGCCCATACCAAAAGTATGGGTATCAGGTAGATGAGGTAAAAATCTAAGCTGTACTGCATTACTAAATCGCTTCTCGATGGGTTAAAAAGTGATGCCTTTCACAGTTTCTGGGAATTTCAGCCTAAATTGTACACACATATTTCAATCCCTGAGGTTTCTGCCGAAAACATAATTGTATCTGAAGTTGGTTTTTGTGAAGTTCTTCATGGATGGGAAATTTGTCCCAATATATCATAGGGGCGTGGTGTGGAGATAATGCTGATTACAGTTCTCATTCTCAATAAAAATAGTTAATAAAACTTAAATATTTGAAATTAATACCAATATGATAGGTGATGTCGATGGAAACTGCAGCTCTTACAAATAGTGTCAATGAGACACCATTGGATAGCTTTTTCTCCGCGTGGCAACGTAGAGCAGGCCTGATTACAACCCTGGGCTTTACTCTGTTTTCCCTGTTGTTGCTCTATATGGGGTGGCTTAACCATACACAAGCCGTATGGACTGCTGAGTCTGGCTGGGGCTATTGGCTCGGTATCGTAGGCGGTAGCATGATGTTGTTACTACTGCTCTATCCGATGCGTAAGCGACTTCATTTCATGTCCAAATGGCTAACAGTCAAGTTCTGGTTCAGATTACATATGGTTTTTGGTGTCATGGGCCCTGTCTTGATCATGATGCACTCCAGTTTCCATATTGGTTCAATGAATGGTCAGGTTGCGCTCTACAGTATGCTGATTGTGGCAATAAGCGGGTTGTTTGGCCGTTATTTTTACACCCGAATCCATTACGGTTTGTATGGTAAAAAAGCGACTTTCGCCTCCTTGCACGCTGATTCAGAAATATTGAAGAAGAAATTAGGGCGTCTCTTCGAACTGCAGCCCAAGGCTCACGAGCTGATGAAACAGTATGAAAAAGATGTGATGAGTGCACCGTCTGGAACATTCAGCAGTGCCAGACACTGGCTGAAAATGCGCTATACATCAGCCAGACTCTATCCCACAGTAATGCGTTCCCTGAACAAGAAGCTTTTGGCTGCAGGTCATAGAAAGGGGTGGAGTAAGGCAAAAGTCCGCCGCAAACAGCTGCGCATTAGAAATATGTTATTAACTCATCGCTCTATTCTTCGTCAGGTTCAGGAGCTACATTTCTATGAAAGGCTTTTTGCGATCTGGCATCTACTGCATATGCCCCTGTTCATCATGATGGTGATTACCGGTTTTGTGCATGTCTATGCTGTGCATGCCTACTAATCACTAAGCAAGCGGTTCCCAGTAAATTCGTTATGTACCGATTTGGCTGTCAAGTCACTTGCCTGCTGTTACTGATATTCGTAGCGATATCTCAAAGTCATGCAGGAAAATTAGATCTTTTGTTGATGCCGGGCCCGGTAATCGAAGGTCATGCCGAGTTTGAAGAGAAATGCGAAAGCTGTCATGAAACCCTGAAGAAGGCCGACCAGGTTGAACGCTGTCTCTCATGTCACGACCATGAGGATATTGCTAAGGATGTCGAGCAGGGCACTGGGTTACATGGCAAACTCGAAAAAAAGCGATCGTCTAACTGTAAGCAGTGCCACACGGAGCATGAGGGCAGAGACAGAGATATTATCAATCTTGATACGGAATCATTTGATCACAAACAGACTGATTTCGAGCTTCGTGGAAGACATCAAGTGCTGGCCTGTCAACTCTGTCATACCGAGGACCTGAAAAAATATAGTCAAGCTTCATCAATCTGTTTCGATTGTCACGAATCAGACGATACGCATCACGGTAAGCTTGGTGAAGAGTGCGATAAGTGCCATAACGAAAAAGGCTGGAAAAAGCAGGATTTTGATCATGACCTCGATACGGACTATCCATTAACCGGTAAACATATTGATCTCGACTGCAAACTCTGTCATGCCGATGATCACTACAAGAATACACCTAAGGAGTGTATTGGTTGTCACTTGATCAATGACAGACACAATGGTCGCTACGGTAAGGTATGTGCCAAATGTCATGGTACGGAAGAGTGGAAGGAGCTGACTTTTGATCACCGAGCCGATACGGAGTTTGCTCTGGAGGGTCGCCATAAAGATGTCCCTTGCGACACCTGCCACACACGTGGCCCCTTCGAAAAGAAACCTTCAAAGAGTTGCTTTGCTTGTCATGAGAAAGATGATGACCACAAGGGACGTAATGGTAAGAAATGTCAGGACTGTCATCGTGCTTCCAGCTGGACTAAAGTTAAATTCGATCATGGAAAAGATGCCGAATTCGAACTCAATGGAAAGCACAAAGATCTAAGCTGCCATGCTTGTCATCGAGCGGCAGCTATGGATGACCTAAAGGATGCTGATTGTATTACCTGTCATCGGGCGATAGATATGCATAAAGGTGATCTGGGTGAGGATTGCGGTTACTGTCACAATGAAAAGGGCTGGACTGAAAAGCTCTTTTTTGAACATGACATTACACGCTTCCCACTGATAGGGATTCATAGTGTTACCGCCTGTGAGTCCTGTCATCTCAACGCGGTGTTTCCTGAGACAGAGATCGACTGCCTGTCCTGCCATGAAAAAGATGACACCCATGAAGGAAAAATGGGTGATCTGTGTGGTGATTGTCATAACCCCAACGCCTGGATGTTGTGGACCTTCGATCACGACGAACAGACAGAATTTCCACTGGATGGAAAACACGGTGAGGTCTTTTGTCATGCCTGTCATCGTGCCGATTTGAATGAGCATAAGCAATCGGCAAATCACTGTTACGGCTGTCATCGAGGAGATGATATACATCGCGGTGGCTTTGGACGCCATTGTGATCGTTGCCATACAACTGAAACTTTCGAAAACCCGGAAATTCGCTGATTTAGACTGAACGGAAGATCATATGACGACGTTGCTAAAAAATAGAATACTGTTACAGCAGGCCTATTGGCTCATCGCCTTATTGTTTAGCTTGTCGTTTGCCCCTGCTCTCCAGGCTGAGACCACCGAGTTTGACCATTTTTCCACCGGTTTCCCTCTGACTGGGGAACATCGCATTGTGGAGTGCGACCAGTGTCACCTCAATGCACAGTTTGAGGGTACGCCCGTGATGTGTGATGGCTGTCATAATGACGCCGCAGCTGCAGGTAAACCCATCGATCACATCCGTAGTGATGACCGTTGTGATGACTGCCATACCACAGTTGGGTGGCATGTAGCGCGATTCGATCATGGCACGATCAGTAGTGGTTGTTTCTCCTGTCATAACGGAAGTGCCGCACAAGGTAAGGGCAGTGACCATATCAGTTCGGCCAATACCTGTGAGTTTTGTCATACCACATTCAGCTGGGGGAGAGTCGGCCGCGTCGATCACTCTGCTGTGACAGGCACCTGTGAAAGCTGCCACAACGGCAACATTGCCACAGGTAAACACTCAATCCACATTGCTACTGAAGAACCTTGTGATACCTGCCATATAACCAACAGCTGGTTATTGGTCTTTTTCGACCACTCCAATGTCGATAGCGGTAGCTGCGAAACCTGCCATAACGGGATTAGTGCAACTGGAAAATCTTCAAACCATATACTTACCAATGAGGCTTGTGATCTCTGCCACTCGACAAACAGCTGGCAAGTAAATAATTTCTCCCATGCCGGCATACGTGGCGATTGCGAGAGTTGTCACAACGGTATCAGTGCCATCGGCAAACCCGTTGGTCACCTGACAACCAGTGAGCCCTGTGAGATTTGCCATACTTCCACCAACTCATGGCTGGTGGTTAACTTCGTACATGGAGAAGAGGCCTTCGGTCGCTGTTCCAGTTGTCACGATGGCGTGACACAGCCCGGTAAGGATGCTGACCACGTACTGACAACTGCACAATGTGACACCTGCCATACATCAACAGAAGACTGGTCAATTGTCGGTTTTGATCATAGTGAGGTTGTCCCAGGAACCTGCGCATCCTGTCACGACGGGGTGCAGGCGCCAGGTAAGCATGACACTCATATCGTAACCAATGAATCCTGTGATGTGTGCCACGCCACCACTGCAAACTGGCATGTTATCAGTTTCAGTCATGAGAGCTTTCAAAGTGCTGGCGTCTGTTCGAGCTGTCACGATGGTACCAGCGCAACCGGCAAGCATGCTCAGCATATACAGACCAATGATCAGTGCGATGTATGTCATGTCTCTACAGATAATTGGTTGAATACCAGTTTTGATCACAGCAACGTCGATGCTGCCGGTAGATGCTCTACCTGCCATAACGGAACGACTGCGACAGGTATGCACGCGACTCATATAGAGACCGCGGAGCAGTGCGATACCTGTCATGACTCGACCGATTCCTGGTCCAATGTCAGTTTTGATCATGGATCTATCGAGACGGCCGGTGTCTGTTCAACCTGTCACAATGGGGTTCGTGCAACAGGTAAACACAACAACCATCTGCAGACCAACGCTGAGTGTGATACCTGCCATACAGTAGGCGCCTGGAATGTTAATAATTTTTCCCATGAGGGCATTACTGGGGATTGTGAATCCTGCCACAACGGTGTGATAGCCACAGGCAAACATGGCAATCATATTCTTACAACCTCATCCTGTGAGGCTTGCCACTCCACAACAGACTGGGGCCTGACCGGGTTCACCCATGAAGGGGTTTCCGGAACCTGTGAGTCCTGCCATAACGGCAATGTGGCGACAGGTAAGCACGACAACCACATTCCTACCACGGCATCCTGTGATAATTGCCATAACACCAATGGCTGGTCACTTAGCAGTTTCGATCATCAAGGGGTTACCGGTAGCTGTCAGTCCTGTCATGACGGGGACAGGGCTACAGGCAAACATGATGCACATGTCGCAACCACCGCATCCTGTGAGGGGTGTCATACCTCAACCACCAGCTGGACAGAGATAACCTTCAACCATGCAATCGTCACCGGTACCTGCGCCAGCTGTCACGATGGTGTGACTGCTACCGGTAAATCTGCGGATCATGTTGTGACTGATGCCGCCTGTGACAATTGCCATATCTCCAACGAAACCTGGACCGCAGTGCGCTTTGATCATACCGGTATCACCAGTGGCTGTGAGAGCTGCCACAATAATGTCGATGCAATCGGTAAACCAGATACGCACATTCCCACAACAGAACCCTGTGAGAACTGCCATAACACCATTACCTGGAGTACCGGCCGTTTCGATCATGCTGGTGTGGCGGGCGCCTGTTCAAGTTGCCATGACGGCGTGGTTGCAACAGGTATGAGTGCAACACATATTCCCACTACTGCCCAGTGCGATAGCTGTCATACTTCGACTATCGACTGGACGTTGATCAACTTCAACCATGACAACATAGCTGCCAGTGGTAATTGCTCCAATTGCCATGACGGTACCACGGCTACAGGTAAGCATGCACAACATATCCAAACGACAGCGCAATGTGATAACTGCCACCTCTCTACCATCAATTGGCAGGATACAAGTTTTGATCATAGTGGGGTGACAACATCCGGTGTCTGCTCTACCTGTCATGACGGCACTACGGCCACCGGAAAGCATAACAATCACATAACTACCAACGAGCAGTGCGATATCTGCCACTCGTCAACGACCTCCTGGTTACGGGTCAATTTTGATCACAGCGCTGTACCGACAGCAGGGGTCTGTTCAAGTTGTCATAATGGTGTGCGGGCCACGGGTAAACATGCCGGACATCTACAGACTAGTGCCCAATGTGATACCTGCCATACGGTTAACGGATGGCTGATATCGAACTTTGACCATGCGGGAATAACCGATAACTGTGAATCCTGCCATGACGGCACCACAGCGACCGGCAAGCATGCTGCCCATATCACAACCAGTCAGCCTTGCGAAGATTGTCACACGCCCAACAACTGGAGAGTGACCACTTTCAACCATGCTGGTGTTACAACCGCCTGCCATCTCTGTCATAACGGCGATATTGCAACAGGCAAGTCTCCCTCCCATGTGTTGACCAATGCCACCTGTGATACCTGCCATACCACCAACAATTGGAATATTACCAATTTCAATCATGATGGAGTTACAGGTAGTTGTCAGTCCTGTCATGATGGGGTCAGGGCGACAGGTAAACATGCTGCCCATGTGGCCACCACTGCATCTTGCGAGGCTTGCCACACCTCAACCAACAACTGGTTGACGATCAATTTTGATCACGCAGTGGTTACCGGTACCTGTGCCAGCTGTCATGACGGTAATACGGCGACTGGTAAACCGGTTGACCATGTTCAGACCAATGCGGCCTGCGATAACTGTCATATATCGAATACAACCTGGCTCAACATCAGGTTTGATCACACCGGTATCGTCTCTGGTTGTGAAAGTTGCCACAATAATGTGGATGCCATTGGCAAACCTGTAAACCACATTCCCACCAATGAACCTTGTGAGAATTGCCACACTACCGTGACCTGGGCAACGGGAACATTTGACCATGCTGGCGTTTCGGGCACCTGTTCAAGTTGTCATAACGGCTCAATTGCCACCGGCAAGCATGCTGCCCATATCGCAACTAATGGCCAGTGTGACAGTTGTCATACCTCAACCAACAACTGGACTTCGGTTCGTTTTGATCACAGCACGGTTACAGGTAGCTGTCAGAGTTGTCACAATGGTTCGGTAGCAACAGGTAAGTCAGCCAGTCATGTTGCAACTACTGCTGCTTGCGACGTCTGCCATACCTCCCAGACTACCTGGACAGCAGTGAATTTTGACCACTCTGTAGTTACGGGTAGCTGTTCAAGTTGTCATAACGGCACCACTGCCACTGGAAAACCGGGTAACCATATACAGACCAATTCTGAGTGCGATGCCTGTCATACCTCTCAAACCAACTGGCTGTCGGTGCGTTTTGATCACACCAATGCGGCAGGTAACTGTTCTAACTGCCACGATGGAATTACTGCAACCGGAAAGGATGTTGGGCATGTTCCCACAACTGCCCAGTGTGATGATTGCCATCTCTCCACTTCGAACTGGTTGAATGTACGCTTCACACATGGAAATGTGGCTGGAACTTGTTCAACTTGCCACAATGGCGTTACCGCGACTGGCAAACATACCAACCATATCCAGACTTCGGGGCAGTGTGATACCTGCCACAACTCAACGACGGACTGGGCAAATGTTGATTTCAACCACGGCAGTATAGTTACAGGTTGTTCAAGCTGTCATAACGGCACATTGGCAACGGGTAAACCGGGTAATCACATTCCGACGACAGCCGAGTGTAATACCTGCCACACCTCAACCAACAACTGGCTGAGCGTAACCTTCAGCCATAGCAATGTGGCGGGCACTTGTTCAACTTGTCACAACGGCACGATTGCAACCGGTAAGTCTGCCAGTCATGTGTCGACAACGGCTCAGTGTGATAACTGTCATACCTCCACCTCTAACTGGACCAGTGTCAACTTTGACCACTCCAGTGTGAGTGGTGCCTGTAATAGCTGCCACAACGGTACCATTGCAACAGGTGTACCCAACGGGCATTTCTCAACCACGCAGCAGTGTGATGTATGCCATACCACAAATGGTTGGGTGCCTGTAATCAGCTATCGTCATAGTTCCGGCAATTATCCAGGCGATCATCGGGCGAATCTCTCTTGTAATGATTGTCACACTACAAACAGTGAATCAGTCCCCTGGCCATTCCCAACCTATGCCCGAACCTGTGCAGGTTGTCATGCGAATGACTATGAGCAAGGAGAGGGGCCGCACAGCAATCTCAGTAATGATCGAAATTGTGCAGGTAGCCGATGCCACAGTGTTTCAGACCGAAATTGGGATTAGCAGTTATAGAGGTGGCACTGTTTGTTTGATCCTCCCACTGTTAAACGGGTAGTCTAACCAAACAACCGCCATGGAATTCCTAGTGAATTCCATGGCGGTTGTTTGTTGGTTCTTCATCACTTTGGTTGATTCACTGGTGCCAGTTCGCCAAGTATTGAGACTTAATTAAAGGAAGCTGATGTTGTTTATCCTGGTTAGAGACAAGCAAGAATCAGGAAATGGCATAAACTATAGAGTCACTATTCATCAGGTAATTTAAGAGTGCAGCTTAATATTCAATCTAGAACCTACCCTTGGCTTCTGTTAGTACTGCTGATGCTGTCGGCTGGGCAACTCTCTGCTGCCACAAGGGTGCTGGATCGTATTGAAATAGAGACAGAAGAGGGTGGTAACGTCATCTTGGTGCATTTCAATGTGCCTGTTCGATATGTCTCTCATCTGATCAATGAGGCAAACAGTGAGCTGGGTGTTCAGGTCAGAGTGGGGCAGACCATAGATGATGAGGTTGGCGCGACAACTCCTGATGAGCTGGAGCTGGAGTTTACACAGGAAGATCAGCTGACTTGGAGTCCATCAGCAGCTGTGCCTCTTGATAAGATAGTCTTTCAAGGCAATCGGCTAGGTACTTCAGCGCTATTGGTCTCATTTGCCACTCCGGTTCATGATGTCAAAATCCGCCAAGGAAGAGACTTCTATACGATGGAGTTTATTCTGCCTGCGAAGTCACGCAAAACCTCAGGGTTTGGTCAGGCCAAGCTGAAAACCCTTGAGAGCAAAGTGCCGGAAATGAAGGCACCGTTCAGCTTTAAATCATTGCCACTGGTTATCTATGTGATTAACCTGGGTGTTCAGCCCGACCCTGTGGATTATGGGGAAATACCACCCGTACCAGTTGGAAAAAAGCAACTGCTCTACAGTACTAAGTTTGATCTGGAAGGTACGCCACAATACCGCCTTAGATTGGGTTTCTTTCGTACCAAGGAAGAGGCCAGTGAACAGTTGGCAAAGGTAAAAGGCTTCTATCCAGATGCCTGGATCGATACAGCGGACATCGTGGAGCGGCGCCAGGCCTTTTTTGAAAGGGGCTTGGATCCCTCATTTGATGGCCAGGTACTGGAAGAGCCAGAGTTGGTTGATGTCGATCCCCGCTTAACCCAAATGATGGAGATGATCCGGCGTACCATCACCGCTGGTGAGTATGCCAAGGCCGTGCGCCTCTTAGAGGCTTTGCTGGAAGAGCCGGATAATATCTATACCCAGGAATCCCTGGAGCTACTTGGATTATCCCGCGAGCGAAATGGGCAGATTGCCCATGCCAAAGGGGAATATCGCCTCTATCTGGAAAAGTATCCTGAGGGTGAGGATGCTGAGCGGGTAATGCAGCGGCTATTGGGTCTTGAGACTGCTCCCCAGAGACCCAAGAAGTCACTGCGTAAAAAGCCCAGGCCGGGAGAGCCGGGTAGTGAAGAGGATGAGAATAAGGCGGTTTGGGATGTCTATGGGAGTTTTTCTCAAAATTATCGTCGAGACAAGATAGACAGCCCCTTTGTGGAAGATGAGGACAGCATCTCCAGATCTGAAATAGAGAGCTTTGCAGATTTCAATGCCCGTCGTCGTAGTGAAGACTACGATATGCGCATGAAGGTTACAGGCAGCTATATCTATGATCTGCTGGATGATGGTGAAAACGATACAACACTCAGTGATGCCTACATCGATGTGGAGCATCTGGAGTCACGAACGCATGCAAAATTCGGCCGCCAGAGATTAAGATCCAGCGGTATTCTGAATCGATTTGATGGTCTTGTGCTGGGCTATGAGTTGACTCCGGATATCAACCTCAGGGCGACTGTCGGGCTTCCTGTAGAGCGCTCGCGGGATACTTTTCTGCATGAGCACAAACAGTTTGCAGGAATCAGCGGCGATATCGCGAGTATTTTCGAAAACTGGGATATGAGCCTGTTCCTTGTTGAACAACGGGCAGATGGTCTCGTTGATCGCAGAGCTATCGGCGGAGAGGTCAGATATTATGATCAAGACAAATCACTCTTCAGCTTGATCGATTACGATATCTTTCATAACGAGCTTGGAATCTTCATGGTTCAGAGCAACTGGCGTCTGGCCAACAAAACCAGCCTCTATCTGAATCTTGATTATCGCAATAGCCCTATCTTGATGACTTCAAATGCATTGAGTGGACAGTCTGATCCCAATACCTTTACACCGATCGAATCGATCGAGGAGTTACAAGACTTCTATAGTGATGATGAGATCTATGACCTGGCAAAAGACCGTACTGCAAAATCCACCAGTGTCTCCTTTGGCGCATCCCATCCTTTCTCGGATACGCTGCAATTGAGTGGTGATTTTACCGTCAGTAAGACCGGAGAGACGCCTGCCTCAGGTGGCGTGTTTGCCACTGAAGCAACCGATACGGAGCTCTTCTACTCCTTCCAGGTGATAAAAAATGACCTGCTGAAGCAGGGGGATATCGGCGTATTCACACTTAGATATTCAGACTCGACCTCTTCAGATACCTACCGTATTGGCGTTAGCAGTCGCTATCCAGTCACCAACAGTTGGAGAGTTAATCCACGTTTGGATTTCTCCTATCGTGAGAACAAAGAGAATGAGGCTACACGCCTCACTGTCAGCCCATTTATTCGCATGGACTACCGCTTCCGCAAAGATCTGACCTTCGAACTGGAAGGGGGGGTGAACTGGTTCGAGGAGGATGATGGATTGGAAGTGACAAACTTTACCGACTACTTCTTCTACGCTGGCTATCGTTGGGATTTTTAGCAGCAAAAGCGATTACGCTCAAAGGCCTCTGTTAGGCCTTTGAGTCTATCGGTATCAAAATAGAGAGCCTCAATGTGAGTCGAACAGTCCGATTTCAGACTCTATCCCCCGGATTCACTCTCAAATATTTTCCTGGTGCTAGCCAAATTTCTGCTAACAGTGGGTATAATCCCCTCTTTTGCAGAGACCCTGGGATTCTAGATTGTATCAACTACTCGCCATCGCCTCCGGCGGAGCAGCCGGAGCACTCTTCCGTTTCTGGGTATCCACTGGCGTATATAGTCTGCTTGGACGAGGTTTTCCATTCGGAACCCTGGCTGTAAATGTCCTTGGTTCTCTGGTGATGGGGTTTTTGTATGTTGTGTTTCTCGAACGAATGGTGGTTTCAGCTGAACTGCGAGCAGGACTGCTAATCGGTTTTCTGGGGGCGTTCACCACCTTTTCAACATTCTCCATCGAAACCTTAAACCTGCTGGAGCAGGCAGAACTGCTAAAGGCCGGTTTGAATATAGTGCTGAGTGTGGTGGCCTGTGTGTTGGCCTGCTGGATGGGACTGGTTTTAGGGAGACAGTTATGAAGCAGCTCGAAGTGACCATGGTAAGAGTCTATATCACCGAAGGTGACCACCAACTGCGGAAACTGCTCGACTTTCTTCACAATGAAGAGAAAGTCAGAGGCGTCACCGCTTTTCGTGGGATTGCCGGCTTTGGTCGTTCTGGTCGGGCTCATGAGGCATCACTGCTGGATATCTCCATGGACTTACCCTTGGTGGTAGAGTTCTTCGATTTACCGGAGCGGGTTGTAAAGGTGCTGCAGGATTTAAATCAATGGGTAGAGCCAGGTCACGTGGTGAGCTGGCCCGCACAAGTTAATATGGGTGAATGAGTAATGTTGGATCCGCGACTGATAAGAAATAATCTGGATGAGGTAGCTGAAAAACTACGTCGCCGTGGTTTTGAGCTGAATACACAGCAGATATCCGAACTAGAAGGGCGGCGCAAGCACCTTCAGGTAGAGTCGCAAGAGCTGCAGAACGAACGCAACAGCCGTTCAAAATCAATCGGCAAAGCGAAGGCGGCAGGTGAGGATATTCAACCGCTGCTTGAGCAAGTTGCAGAATTGGGTGATCGGCTCAAGGCAAGTCAGGAAGAGTTGAATGCCGTACAAGCCGAGCTTTCCGAGATCACGCTCGGTATACCCAACATTCCAGATGATTCCGTACCCGATGGTCGGGACGAAGCGGATAATCGTGAGGAGAGGCGTTGGGGTGAGCCTCGCCAGTTCGATTTTGAGCCTAAGGATCATGTGGATTTGGGTGATGGCAGCGGATTACTCGATTTTGAGGCTGCGGCCCGTATAACCGGCTCACGCTTTGCAGTCATGGCGGGTCCACTGGCGCGGATGCATCGGGCATTGATACAGTTGATGCTCGATACACACACGACTGAACATGGCTACACCGAGGCTTATGTGCCCTATATGGTCAACAGCGACAGTCTCCGAGGCACCGGGCAGCTGCCAAAATTCGAGGAAGACCTGTTCAAACTCTGTGGCGAGTCAGAGTACTACCTGATACCCACAGCGGAAGTGCCGGTGACAAATCTGATCAGGGATCAGATTATCGACGCCGACTATATGCCGCGCAAATGGGTGGCCCATACACCCTGTTTCCGCTCTGAAGCGGGCTCCTATGGAAAAGATACCCGTGGCATGATACGTCAGCATCAATTTGAGAAGGTTGAGCTGGTACAGGCAGTGCCTGCCAGTCAATCGTTTCAGGCATTGGAAGAGCTAACCGGACATGCCGAAGCGATTCTGCAAAAGCTGGCGCTGCCCTATCGAGTTGTAACCCTCTGTACCGGCGACATTGGCTTCTCCTCCACCAAAACATACGATATAGAGGTCTGGCTGCCGGGACAGAGCAAATACCGGGAGATATCCTCCTGTTCAAACTTTGTAGATTTCCAGGCCAGGCGTCTACAGGCCCGTTGGCGGAACCCTGAGACTGGAAAGCCAGAACTTGTGCATACCCTGAATGGCTCAGGTTTGGCCGTAGGCAGAACTCTGGTAGCCGTGATGGAGAACTACCAACAGGCTGACGGATCGATTCAGGTGCCGGAGGCACTGAAGCCTTATATGGGTGGAATTGAGAAACTATAGGAAGAGGCGAGGGAGCGGAGCAATTGATTCAGCTGGGAACGCTCCCTCAGCCTAATCTGTTAAAAAAGCCGAGGCTTGCTACACTCCTGAGCAATCAGGCCCCAGCTTGTGGATTGGCTGAGGATTACTGAACCTACCGCGCACCACACTAGACCATCATAATCAGCAGAGCAACAAATCCTACGACAGCAGCCAAAGGTAAAACTGCTGCCATCCAGTCCCCCTGTTTTGCTTTTGGGCTGTTTTTCAGCCAGTGTTTGGCTCTAGGCCAAATAAAAATAATCCATCCAATGATAAGGATGGCAGAAAAAATCTTCATCCAATCCATAATGATTCCCGCTTCATAAAAAACCCCGGCAATGCCGGGGTTTTCAGCTTATTGATAGAGGTAAATTAGTCGTCGCCACCCAGAGCACCAAGCAGGTGCAGCAGGCTGGTGAAAATGTTGAGAATGGCCAAGTACAGACTGACAGTCGCCATAATGTAGTTGGTCTGAGCACCATTTACCATCTGACTGGTTTCGAACAGGATATAACCGGACATCAACAGTATGACCGCTGCCGAAATAGCCAGGTGCAATCCAGGCATATCAAGGAACAGCCCCGCGAGGGAGGCCAACATGACAACCAGCATGCCGGCAAAGATGAAGCCGCCCATAAAGCTGAAATCACGTTTTGTAGAAAGCGCATAACCAGATAGACCAAGGAAAATAATGCCTGTTCCACCAAAAGCAGTGGCCACAATCTGGCCGCCATTCGCCAGAGCGATATAGTGGTTGAGCATTGGGCCAAGACCAAAACCCAGAAGACCGGTTACCCCGAAAACAACCAACAGACCAGCAGAGGAGTTCGCGTAACGTGGCAGAACGAACCACAGTATCACCAAGGCACCGAGAGAAGTACCAAGAGAGATCATGTGTGGTGGGTTGATAACCATGGAAACAACAGCCATCAGCGCACTCCAAACGAGTGTGGCAGATAGCAGCATATAAGTATTTTTTATCAGCTTATTGGTCGATAGAGTGGATTCCATCGATTGTGTTGCAGTGAAATCTAGACGATTCATTTTGTTCTCATCTCCTGATTTGATCCCTGAAATCAATCTTATTTATGAGACATTCATTGTCTCGGAATGTTCAGCACAGCATACCGTGCAGGAATAAAAGGTCAATACATCATTAGATGGGGATAACACTAGCATTTTCAAGGATGGTTATGTATCCTAGCGCCCCTTCAGGAGAGGTGGCAGAGCGGCCGAATGCGGTGGTCTTGAAAACCATTGAGGGTTTGTAGCCCTCCCAGGGTTCGAATCCCTGCCTCTCCGCCATTATATAAAATAATATCTATATAAAACAAAGACTTGCCTGTTTGTTGTTTTTGCCAGTCCCCCAATTAGCCCCCGCAATCAGAGATCTAATAGGCGAAAATAGCCACAGGCACGTAGTATCTCCATAATTCAGTCAGATGTTATTAAGATTCAAGCTTTGTGACTGAGACTCAACTTGTTTTGAGATTTTCCTGGTTGCTATAGCCCATTTCGGTACATGAAGGTCATATAGATCTTCATTAAAATAGAATAAATCCCTGCCCATGGTAATAATAAGTCAGACAATTAAAACAAGTTAGGGCTTAACCATGCCGATTTTCCGTATTGATGAGAAAAAGATTGTTCCAATTCAACGTACGACTTTCGCGGAACAGGGTCTACGTGAGAGATTTGATCTCCAGTTCCTGCTCAAGTCACAGATCGATGTAATCTCACCGGATACGCTCATCGTAGCGGAGGAATTTGGAGCATGGGAGGAGAGTCGGCGACGCATTGATCTATTGGGGGTCGACAAAGGTGGCAACCTGGTGGTGATTGAGCTCAAGCGAACTGAGGACGGCGGTCATATGGATCTACAAGCCATCCGTTACGCTGCAATGATCTCGACCCTGACCTTCGACAGGCTGGTCACAATCTATGCTCAGTATCTCAAAGATAACAATATTGATAAGGATGCGACAGAAACCCTGCTCGAATTTCTTGATTGGAGCGATCCAGATGAGGAGCAATTCGGACAGGAAGTAAAGATCGTACTTGCATCGGCCGAGTTTTCGAAGGAACTTACGACCTCTGTCATGTGGCTGAATGACTACGGGTTGGATATCAGGTGTGTGCGCATGCACCCCTATACCAGCGAAGGTCAGATTTTTCTCGATGTCCAGACGGTTATACCAATTCCTGAAGTTGCTGATTATCAGGTTCGTATACGTGAAAAGAAGCAAAGAGAGCGGGAATCGAGAAACAGCACCCGAGATTTTACCAAGTACGATCTCCAAATAGCTGATCACGAGTATGCAGCTCTGAGTAAACGTTGGCTAATGTTCAGACTGGTTTCGGGTATTTTGGAAAATGGTGGAACCCCTGAAGAGATCATGGAGGCTATTCCCTGGCGCAAGAACAGATTATTCGAGGTTATTGAAGGTACTCTGAGCGGCGACGAGGCCCATGAGATCATTATGCAGAACGATCCTGGTGGCACTATTCCTCGGGCAAAAAGGTACTTCTGTGGCGACGACGAGGTATTTCATGCAGATGGCAAAACCTATGTCTTGAGCAATCAGTGGGGCAGGGGGACATTAGAAGCTGTCGACTCACTAATGAAGGGTTTTCCGAACCTGAATATTAAGATCAGTCCAAGCCAACCACAATAGAGTTCTTTCAAGTTAGGGGTGCATTGATCTACTCTGAGGTATCCACACTGAACTTCTCAGCAAGATATTTAAAAGTATTTTGATCGCGTAGTTTACAAACTACGTTTTGATTGGCAAAAGCACCTTTAAACCACTGGCCATGCTCTTCTGGATAGGTTTTTAACCACTTTACACGGACCAGCCATTCATCATATTGAGGATCTTTTTCCTGCCGCCAGGGATGTTCTTCGGGTAGGTGGTCAGTGATGTTTTTGTTATCAATTTTGTAGTTATTTACGAGTACAGCTTCATCTTCAACGATGCCATAGCCAACATATCCCTTACCCTTGATCAGTGCAAAAATCTTGTCCCCTTTCTTGAGTTTCTTTATGGCATTCATCCAGCGAGGTCCACCACCAGCACTTATGAATTGATATTTTTCATTCAGCTCCCAATCTCGGAAGCTATCGTCTGCTATGCCAGTATTGACGAAATAGTAGCCGGTCCACTTAGATTTTTTTCCTGAAGCTGAGCGCTCTTCAACATCAACAGGGTCCTTAAGCCAGGATCGACCTATATACTCATTGCCATCTTTTTTGAAAATGTTGAAAAATACAGCATTAATATTGACCTTGTGAACTTCGTTGAGGTGCTTAACGATGCGTTCGGTCGAGTCATCGAGAGATTCAGCCACAATCATGATTTGGTAGGAGCTGTTGATCTTTTCCGGTACAGGGGTGTCGAAATATTCTGCAAAATCCTTTTCGAAGCTAGCATTCTTGTAGGCATCATAGATACTTAGAATATCTTTGAAACTTAGGTCATAGACCCAGGTGCCATAATCAAGGCACTGCGCAACAATGTCACGTGGAGTTTTACTCCTTTTCAACTCCATGATAATGAGTTCGCCGTCGCTATTAATCGCCAAAAGGTCGACGAATCCACCATAACTCGTATGTACCTGGCGGCCGATGATCAAAGCATCAATTCCAAGCAATGAGATATCACTCTCGATCCAGTTTTCGAGATGCTTTTCCAAATCGAGTGTAGCTCGGTCCATGGGTAGGAGTTGCTCATGGTCTATCTGCCATAAATCCATCGAAAGTGACATTGATAACTCCAGAAGTTCGTTATGATCACAATAGTTAATCTACAGCATACTTTTGCTCTTCTCAAAGGAATCTGTTGATCTGAGGGTATTTAATTGGGTTTCACCAGGTTCTATGGTTTATTCGCCAATTGATTGCTAAAGTGATATCAGGTATCAGTAACTAATTACCTGCAAACATCAGGCATCGAGGTGGGGATTTTCTGGTGTGTAATAACTCAATCCCTTTAATTACATCATCTATTTGCCTGTTCCTGGTATGAAAGGTATCGACAGAAACTTATTCCCACCATTCTGGGTCATCTTCCCATTCGTATGCATCCTAGGTTCAACTGACAAGGAACAGCTGCTTCCTTTGAACTGAGGATATTGTATGATGCAGATTTTTCAATGGTTCCAGTCTGGGGGGCGATAGCCAATCCTTGTTATATTTTCAAGTCAAAATTAGTAAAAGTTAGTAATTTACCTAACTGGAACTGGCAGACCTACCTATGGTTTCGGCAGACAAGAATAGTGAAAATAGAATAGTCAAATGTATGGCAAATATTTAAAGGGTGGGGTAGTGAGTACCCCGCTATTATCCTGTTGTAGGGTGCTGAGTACAGTACAAAGCTCATATTCCTGCGCTTTTTAATGATTCGCTTATTGTTTGTACTGTAGTGAGTATCCAATAAAGTGATTTATTGGGTACTATGTACCCCGCTATTATTTTCTGAGGCGTACCAATTTTCTTTCATTTTCTCCATTCTTTCATCTTTCAGACGTTGTTTCTCTACACCCTTAGCTAGTGCTAGTTTTACTTCACCTGGAACATCCCGCCTAACAGGGTAATAGTGAGATCGTTTACCCATGGCTCTCCTAATGCACTGACTCTCTTCTTTGATTCCGTGTTTTACGATTTCATTGATAGGAAGATGGCAGAGGGCATAGAGTGTTGGTTTTCGGCCCAATCCTCTTTTTGTTACTTCAATTAGTTTTTCTTGTAATAATTCCCTTTTCGAAGCTTTAAGCGTTTTATCATTCCACTTGAATCTTAGGCATTTATGAGCTGCGCAAAGATTGCCGTTATTAAAACCGTCGAATTGCTGATTCAACTCTATCAGCAGTTGGAATGCTGGTCTGGATAGCTTCCCAACGCGCTCATCATAAAAAAGCGCATCAAGAAGCAATGATCCAGTCCGGTTAGACTTTTTTCTAGTCTTTGGCATATCTATCAGCCTGCATTCGCACCAGCATTTTGTTCGTCGAGCCAAGAATCATGATGTGGTGATTGTATTATTGCCTTAGCTATGACTCTGGTAGATGACTGTAGAGCATCGATAATATCTTGGATGCCTGATAGCTCATCTTCTGATACAAGTCGTAATAACAGGCTTTCTCCTGCCTGCTGAATGGTTTTATGCCAGGATATGCCCTCCCAATCTCCGCCATATGGATGATTGCTCCTTGTTCTCCATTTGCTGACTTGCCAAGAATATGGGGTTAGTTCAATTCTATATTGATCGTTAATGGGTAGATTGACACTCATTCTGCATCACCTTGAAAGTCTCTGTTTATTACACTATGTATTGGCCAGTTTATTTGTGAACTCAACCTTGCAGGAATTGGCGAGTTTTTCGGATTTATATAATATCTACCGGTCTGAATATTTTGGGGATTGCTGCTATCTGAGAAGTGGTGCAGCTTTCCTCTTTCTATTACACCGGGTATTTTCAGGTTTGTGTAAAGGATTGCATCGGAGAAGTAGGAGAGTGTGCCATTCATTGTGTAGCATACTGTTATTCTGATCATGGTGGTCACCCCCTTACTTTGGCGTCTGTTGAATTAGGAACCGAATATCTTCTACCCGCCAAGCGGTGATACGAGGCCCCAGTTTTACCGGTGTTGGAAAGCGGCCGGTTTTTACACCAGCCCACCAAGTGGATTTGCCGATTGGGATAATCGCTGGAATCGGTGGATCAGCTTTCGGATCGCCGATGATTTGTGGAAGTCGGAGGTAACCTGTTTCAGGTAGCTTGTGCATTTTCATCACCTAAATAATCGAACATGGGTTTAAACGACCAACAACAGCTTATGTTGGACGCAGTCGATCAATAGGGGGCATTTGGTAATGCCAACAAAAAAAATGCTTTATTACCATATAGTTATATTAATTATAGCTCTGCAGCTTGGTAATGCTTGGTAATGCTTGGTAATGTTAATTTAATTTAGGTAAACCACCGCCTCAGGTGGTGAGACACAAATAGGCTCTGCCGTTCCGGCGTGCAGAGAGAAAATGGCCTCCCATGAACCGGCAAGTTCTTTAGGAGGCCATTATGAGAGAGTGGCAAAGCCAGGCTCACGTTAAACATTATTGCAAATATCACGTGGTATTTGTGCCGAAGTACCGAAGGAAGTTGATCTACGGGACTTTGAGGAAAGATATCGGTGGCATATTGCGGGAGTTATGCCGCCAGCATGGGGTGGAATTGGTCGAAGGGTATGCGATGAGGGATCATATTCACATGCTGTTGATGATTCCGCCGAAGTTCAGTGTGGCGAATACCATAGGTTTTCTGAAAGGGAAGTCTGCGATACGGATATTCAGAGATTATTTACAGGCGAAGCGGAATTTCACCGGCCGCCATTTTTGGGAGAGAGGGTATTGTATGAGTACTGTCGGTTTAGATGAACAAATGATCCGGGAGTACATAAGGAACCAAGAGCGGGAAGAGAAACGTCAGGAGCAAATGAAATAGACGGGACTTTGACCATAGCCCCCTCTGGGGGTTTTCATAATACTACCCGCTGTGCGGGTAGTAGTTGATTGATGTGATAAGAAAGTATCCGTGACGTTTAAATATCACAAGGGTGTTGTTATCTAGTGGTTTAGTCGCCATCGCCTAGATCGGGATTGTCAGAATAGAGAGGGTCGTTTGGGTCGTAGTCGGAGTCATATTTTTTGAAAAAATCTTGCGCATTTGTTTCGTTGGCTTTTCTTGTGTCGTTATAGGTAGTCGTTCGTTTGAGAGCACGTTGTTTGGCATCCTTATCTTTGGGGATTGATAAATGGAATTGTTGTTTGTTTGATTGGAAGGGATAATCAGATATATCAAAGACTTCTCGAAGTGATTTGGAAAGGCGAGTTATAGCTCGTTTGAAACCAGGCTCTTCAGGATTAGATGTTCCATTTGCCATAGCCATGAATATTTTACCTTGCCGGTTTAACGTGACTTCATTTTTTCTTGTGAGTCCTATTGAGTTGAAAGAAGCAATCGCTTTCTTATCTCTTGCTGAAATACGTAGAACCAAATTATCTGGGTCAATGCGTATGTGAATCTCACGAAATTTCAAAGCAGTCATACACCTAAATATTGCAAAAGGATCAGACGGTTGGACAAGTTTTATACTTTCTTTTTTGTTAGTGGTATTATTTTTATCTGAATCTAAATTCGAATCTAGGCTTGGTTTGTTGGATAACTTATTTATTATTCTATTTTGATTTATGTAACGTTGTTTTGTGATGATATATTCATCAATAGCAAAATAGATATCTTCTTGTTTCAATCTTGAGCGATTGAGAATTCCGCAATGTGATTTTTTAGCCTCGCGATCAATCATTGAATCGAGTTCTGCGTGAAGCTCATTTCCAATAACGCCGTAACGACCTGCTTGCCTTCGAACTATATTCTTGTATCGTTCTGGATCGATATGATTAATTATTGATAGGTATTCACTTTTTGCATCGGTAAAGTACATAATGATTTCTTTGAGTTCTTCACCGTCATTGAGTTGAATATTTAATTTTACTAATATTGAATGAGTGACTTCCCATACAGTTTCAGGCCATTCGTTAGCCACAACTTCGGCGTAGGAAGTTATATCCTGAAATGTCTCTAAAGCTGCTTTTACAAATACTCGACCGATTTGTTCGGGGCGGGTGCTTACCGATGTACTGGCATTCAACTTGGAATAGGCTGCTTGATTTGTACTAATCCATTTCTTCTCTTGCATCTGCTGAAGATGCCGTAATTTTCGAAATATAAGGCTTCGGGCATCTTTCGGAAGTGACCGAACAGCTTCACTGGTTTGTGTTTGATTTGGCATACAGGCTTTATCTCACCATCCTGGGTTGCCAATAGTAAGCACTACATGTTGTGGAAGGGTCTGTAGAGGCGCTGTTCTGGTTATGTAGCTGCTCATCTGGTCTAGCCGAGTTAATCGATCTTTTGGATTATATGGGATGTTGCAGTACATTACAGTACTTTTACGGTACGTAACCAAGGGATCTATGGCCAGCGCCAAGACCGCCACATTGACATTTTGCATCACTCCCGGTTTGAAAGAGGTACTATGCTTCGCCTAGAAGCAAGCGCACCGTTCTATCACCTCTATGATTGAGGTGCTGATCTGTGGCTATTGCGGACTAAATGGCACGGTAACCTCGGAACAACAGAACCTGTCTAAATAAGAAGTTAATCAATGAAATTGAAGTTAACCCTATCCCGCTTAGAAAACCTGCTCCTCACCGCCTGTGACGACCTGCGTGGCAGCATGGACGCCAGCGAGTACAAGGAGTACATCTTCGGCATGCTGTTCCTTAAGCGGGCCAGTGATCTGTTCGATCAGCGCCAGGCCGAGATCCGCAAAGACAAAGCTGAGCAGGGGATGAGTCCCGAGGATATTGAGCTAGAGCTGAACGACCCCGACAACTACTCCGGCAAATATTTCTACGTGCCGCCCCGCGCTCGTTGGAGCCAGGGCTGGGAGGAGGAGATCGTTGAGGAGGGGGAGAAAAAAAACCTCCAACGCCCGGCCCTGAAGCACACCAAGGAAAACGTCGGCACCACCCTCAACAAGGCGCTCGCGGCCATCGAGGAGGCGAACACGGATGCCCTGCAGGATGTGCTCTCCGGCATCAACTTCAACAAGAAGATCGGCCAGCGGACCCTCGATGACGACACCCTGGCCGATTTCGTGCAGAACTTCGAAAAAATTCCTTTGCACGATGATGATTTCGAGTTCCCCGACCTGCTCGGCGCGGCCTATGAGTGGCTGATCAAGTTCTTCGCCGACTCCGCCGGCAAGAAGGCCGGCGAGTTCTACACTCCCGCCGAGGTGGTGCGCATCTGCGTCGAGATCTGCGACCCGGAAGAGGGCATGGCCGTCTACGATCCCACGGTGGGTTCCGGCGGCATGCTCATCCAGATGCGCGACTATCTGCGCGAGAAGGGCGGCAGCGCCGATGAACTGGCCCTCTACGGCCAGGAGAAGATCGGCACCACCTGGTCCATCTGCAAGATGAACATGCTGCTGCACGGCATCTCCCACGCCGATATCCGCCAGGAAGACACCCTCCGCGAACCGCAGCACCTGGCCGATAACAACGAGCTGAAGCGCTTCGACCGCGTGGTCGCCAATCCCCCCTTCAGCCAGAACTACATCAAGAAAGACCTCAAATTCCCCGGCCGCTTCCCGGTGATGATGCCGGAGAAGGGCAAGAAGGCCGATCTCATGTTCGTGCAGCACATGCTCGCCGTGCTCAAGCATGACGGACGGCTGGCCAGCGTGATGCCCCACGGCGTGCTGTTCCGTGGCGGCGAGGAGCGGGAGGCGCGTAAGCACTTCATCGACCACGGTCTTCTCGAAGCCATCATCGGGCTGCCGAGCAACCTGTTCTACGGCACCGGCATCCCCGCTTGCATCCTGGTGCTGAACAAATCCGGCAGCGCCCAGCGCGAGCATGTGCTGTTCATCAACGCCGACCGGGAATACCGCGAGGGCAAGGCGCAGAACCACCTGCGCCCGGAAGACATCGACAAAATCATCAACGCCTATCGCAAGAGCGGCGACATCCCGGCCTACGCCCGCCGTGTGCCGCGCGAGGAGATCATCGCCGAGGAGTACAACTGCAACATTCGCCGTTACGTGGACAACGCCCCACCGCCCGAGCCCCAGGACGTGCGCGCCCACCTGCACGGCGGCGTACCGCGCGTTGAGGTCGAAAGCCTGGGCCACTACTGGAGCAACTACCCGCAATTGCGGGAAGACGCCTTCGTCGATCGTGACGAGCACTATCTGGATTTCGCCCCGGTGCTCGAAGGCAAACGCGACATTGCGGAGTTTGTAGCGACGCATCAAAGCGTCACCACCCGCCACCAGCAGTTCATGCAGACCCTGGAAACCTGGTGGCGGCAGAACCAGCCCATTGTCGAGGCGCTGGCGCCGGATGCCGAAAATCAAGAGGGCCGCCCGCGTAATGTCTACGTGATGCGCAGCAGCCTGCTCGCCAGCATCGAACAGGCCCTGAGTGACCAGACCCTGCTCACCCCCTTCCAGGTGCGTGGTGCCTTCGCCAACTACGTGGACCAGCTCAAGGCCGACTTCAAATCCATCGCCGCCAGCGGCTGGGGGCCTGAGCTGATCCCGGACGAAGAGATTCTGCAAAGCCAGTTCCCCGATGTGCTTGAAGAGCAGGAACAGGCTCAGACCCGACTGGCCGAACTGCAAGTCCTGTTCGCCGCCGCCGATGAAGAAGAGTTCGAAGACAGCGAAGATACCGGTGTGCTGCCCGGTAATGAGGTGAAAAGCCGTAAGGAGGAGTTGAAGGAAAAGGCAGCTGGCTGGAAGGTCCAGCTCAAGGAGACCAAGAGCCTAGCCAGCAACCTCTTCACCGAACTCAAGGCGGCGGACAGACTGCCCAAGGGCGCGAAGAAAGGGTACTACTGCGGCGAAGGCTTAACCGCCAAGGACGCCCGGTTCGAAAATGGTCAGCGCATCATCGAGCTTGCCCAACAGCAGGGCCACGCCAGCGACTACATCGAACCCCTGCAACAAGCCATGCAACAAGGCCGTCTGGCCTATGACCGCGCCGCCGCCATCGCCACCAGTCTGGAGCGCCACAAGGCCCTGGAAGACGAGGTGAAGGCCCTCAAGGCCACCATCAAAAGCATCGAGAACAAACGCGACGATCTGGTGCAGAGCGCCCGGGAAAAGATCAGTACCGACCAGGCCCGCACCGTCATCGTCGAGCGACTGCGAAAGTTATTGATGAATACCTACCGGGCCTATCTGCGCGCCGATCAGCGGGGCTGCATCAAGGCCATAGAAAACCTGTGGGGTAAATATGCAGTGACCGCCAAGACCATTGAGGCGGAGCGGGATGCGGCTTCGGTGCAGTTGCAGGCGTTTTTGGTGGAGCTAGGTTATGCGTGAACTACGTCAGAAGAATCTCCGTGAGTATTCAGGGTTTACATTCACGCCGTCTAGCTGGTCTGAGGTGACCATTAGCGAAATATGTCAACTAGGTCGAGGCAGGGTGATCAGCCAAGAGGAAATCAATAAGAGTCCAGGGCCTTTCCCCGTGTTTTCCTCTCAAACTCGGAATGATGGTCGTATGGGGAGAATCTCAACTTATGACTTTTCAGGGGATTATGTGACATGGACGACGGACGGTGAAAACGCTGGAACAGTGTTTTTCCGATCCGGTAAATTTAATTGTACAAATGTATGTGGAACTTTACTTCCTAAGGAAAATGATAGAGTTGATGCTCGGTTTTTAGCGTATCACCTGAATCGAGTTGCCAAGCGTTATGTATCATACATTGGTAATCCTAAATTGATGAATGGAGTTATGGCATCAATAGGCCTTGCTTTACCTCCAGTAAAAATTCAAGCACGAATATCAGCAGTACTCCAAGCGGTCGACCAAGCCATCGAAAAAACCGAAGCGCTGATTGAAAAATACCAGCAGATCAAAGCGGGGCTGATGCACGACCTCTTTACCCGCGGCATCGGCCCCGACGGCAAACTCCGCCCACCCCGCGAACAAGCCCCGGAGCTGTATCAGCAAACCCCGATTGGGTGGATTCCGAAGGAGTGGATTGCAGATGATTTCGGTGTCAACGTGGAAGTAATTGATCCAAACCCGAGTCATCGATATCCCCCAGAGGTAGATATCGGGTACCCAATTTGCTCAACCGAGAATTTCGAGGGCGAGGATGGTTTCAATTTAGATAAATCTAAGCGAGTTCCAGAGTCCACTTTTCAAGCTCAATACATCCGATGTCAGTTCAAGCCAGTTGATGTGGTGTTTGCACGCAAAGGAAAAATCGGAATGGCAAGACGCTACGGTTCAGAAGATAAAGTGTTTAGTCACACCGTTGTGCTCATGAAACCAAAAAGCCATTCGACAGACCCTTTGTGGCTCTTATGGTTAGCTAGATCTTATTGGTTTTTAGGTGGGATTGAAGTCACTATGAATACCAACTCTGGTGTCCCTACACTCGGAGTAGAGTTCATCAAATCAATACTTGTTCCATTTCCTCAACCTGAAGAGCAGCGATTGATGGCGAGAAAACTCGATTTAGCAGCTCTAAGAGTTGCGATTGAGGTGCAGCGGAAAGAAAAACTATCCAAACAAAAAACCGGCCTAATGCACGACCTCCTAACCGGCAAAGTCCAGGTCAACTCCGACCCGCCCGAGACCAGTCATGTCCAGTAATCCCATAGTGAAACCTTTGGTTCGCATAAAATGCTATCAATGCTATCAATGCTATCATCTTGTCAGATGGAGCATCTTAGCGAGGTGAACGGAGATGGCTAATCTATTGGTACGCAATATCGACGACAGCATTGCCAGTGCCCTGAAGCTACGCGCCAGCCAGCACGGTATCAGTGCCGAGGAGGAACACCGGCGCATACTGGATCAGGCGCTGCTGCACCCCAGAAAAAAGGCGTTTATTGATGTGTTGGGTGAAATTTCCGCCGTGGGTCGGGATGATGATTTTGTGCGTGTGCAGGATGAGGCGGCGCCGGATCTGTTTGACTGATGTATCTGCTCGATACCCATGTCATCAGCGAACTGCGTAAAAAACCGCGGGCGAATGCCGGTGTGTTGCATTTTTTCAGGCAACTGGCTGAGCAGCAGGCGCAGGCCTATCTGAGTGTTATTACCCTGGGTGAGCTGCGTCGTGGCGTTGAGTTGATTCGCCATCGGTCAGGGTTAGTAGGAGCTGATGTGGTAAAGAATGTAACTAATTGTATTAAAAGCATTTGTAGAGAATTACAACTGGTAGTGTAAACTAATCGCCCATGGTCAACCGATACACGAACCTGAATCCTGAGAAGGCGCTAATCTGGCGTATCGTGCACCGAGACAACCTGCCGTGGATTTGGGAGAATGGCCTGCACTGCGGAAACAGTCCGGTGAGTTCCCCGGATTGGGTGAACATCGGTAATCCAGAACTGACTAACAAACGCGCGGTGCACCCGGTGCCTCTGGCCCCTGGTGGGGTCCTGAATGATTACGTGCCGTTCTATTTCACCCCTTTCTCGGTGATGATGAAGAATATCCATTCCGGCTGGGGCGGGATTGATCAGCGCGTCAATGAGGAGATCGTGATCCTCGTCTCATCGCTGCCGCATTTGCGGGATCGGGGCATACCGTTTTTGTTTACCGATATGCACGCCTACTACCAGTGGGCCAATTATTTTAATGACTTATCGGATCTGGATAAGATTGACTGGGCCATTCTGCAAGGGCGGGATTTCAAGCGTGATCCTGATGATCCGGCTAAATTTGAACGCTACCAGGCGGAGGCGCTGGTCTATCAACACTGTCCAATTGATGGATTGCAGGGCGTAGTGTGCTACACAAAGAGTATGAAGCAACAAATCGAGCAGCAATTGGCGGACTGTGGGCTGTCACTGTCCGTGCATGTGCGAGCTAAGTGGTATTTTCAATGATCAAATACACGCAAGGTAATCTATTGGAAAACAACGCGGAAGCGTTGGTCAATACGGTGAATACGGTCGGTGTGATGGGTAAGGGCATCGCGCTGATGTTCAAGGAGCGCTTCCCTAAGAATATGCTGGCCTATGCTCAGGCCTGTAAGCAGAAACAGGTGCGGACAGGGAAGATGTTCGTTACCGAAACCGATGAGCTGATGGGCCCTAAATGGGTGGTGAATTTCCCTACCAAACGCCATTGGCGCCACCCTTCCAAGCTGGAGTGGATCGAGGAGGGGCTGGAAGATTTAAGGTCTTTCATCCTGGAGCATGGCGTGAAGTCCATTGCCATTCCTCCACTGGGCGCGGGTAATGGCCACCTGGAGTGGCCATTGGTCAAGCGGGAGATTGAAGCGCGTCTCGGTGATATGGAGGGTGTAGAAATTATTGTCTACGAGCCCACGCCTAAGTACCAGAATGTGGTGAAGAAGAAGGGCGTGCAAAAGCTTACTCCCGCTCGCTCATTGGTTGCTGAGCTGGTGCGTCGCTACTGGATTTTGGGCATGGAGTGCAGTTTGTTGGAGATCCAAAAGCTGGCGTGGTTTTTAGAGCGTGTCATCGAATCCGAGGCGATTGAGAATCCATTGGATCTCAGGTTCGAAGCAAACAATTATGGCCCTTATGCGGATCGCCTGCGCCACCTTCTGGATGCGTTGGATGGGAGCTACCTCAAGAGCGAGAAGCGGATCAACGACTCAGATCCGTCTGATGTGATCTGGTTTGATGATTCCAAGAAAGAGCGGATACAGGCTTTTCTAAAAAGCGAGTCGAGTGACTACCTGCCTGCACTGGAAAAGACATCGGCTATTATCGATGGTTTTGAGTCACCCTATGGCATGGAGTTACTGGCCACGGTGGATTGGCTGATTGCGAGGGAAAAGTGCGAGCCGTCGATTGAAGCTGTCATGGAAGGTATGCGCCACTGGCCTGCGGGTGAACGTTGGGCGGCGCGCAAGGTGAAGCTCTTTGATAAGCGCTCTATTGGGTTCGCCCTGGAGCGGTTGCAATGCGCGGATCTAGATGACTGAATACACGGAAGTTGAACAACCCTTCCTGCGGCAGCTGCAATCCCTGGGCTGGGAGGCTATCGACCAGGGATCGGACATTCCCTCTGACCCTGCCAAGAGCCTGCGCCTGAGCTTCCGCCAGTGGATTCTGCCAGAGGTGTTCGCCCGGTCCGTCGCTGCCATCAACACCACCAACGAGGGGCAGCCTTGGCTCACTGAGCGGCAGATCCAGGATTTGCAGGAGCAGATCCTGCGCCAGCCCAACCGCACCCTGCTGGAGGCCAACGAGGCGATCCAGAAGCTACTCTTCAAGGCCCAGGTGGATGTGAATGAGGTCACCGGCGAGCAGGACCCGGTGGTGAAGTTGATCGACTTTGCCAACCCCGAGAGCAACCACTTTCTCGCCATCAACCAGTTCCGTATCGAAACGCCGGGTTGCGTGAAGCAGTTCATTATTCCCGACATCGTGCTGTTCGTGAACGGCATCCCGCTGATGGTGGTGGAGTGCAAGAAGGGTGGGCCGAACTGCGCCAATCCCATGCAGGAGGCCTATGTGCAGTTGCGGCGCTATATGAATCAGCGCAAGGCCACGGCACAACAGGGTTTGAAAGAGGGCGAGCCACGCCTGTTCCATTGCAATCTCCTACTCATACGCACCACCGGGGTGGAGGCGGATTACGGTACCATCACCTCCGGCGAGGAGCACTTCTACCCCTGGAAGACTCAGTGGCCCCAACCTGATATCGGGCCGGATGAGAGCGCCGAGGGAATGAATCAACAGCAGCAATTGATCAACGGCATGCTCAACAGGGCCAATCTGTTGAGCATTTTGCGTAGCGCCTCGGTGTTCATGGATACGGACGGCGGACCGCGCATCAAGGTGGTGTGCCGCTATCAGCAGTTCCGCGCGGCGAACAAGATCGTGCAGCGTCTGAGGACCGGGCAGACGGTGGAAGCGCGTAGCGGTGTAGTCTGGCATACCCAGGGCTCGGGCAAGAGCCTGACCATGGTCTTCGTGGCGCGTATGTTGCGGATCTCCAAAGACCTGAATGACTATAAGATTCTTTTGATCAATGACCGGGTGGATCTGGAGGATCAACTGGCCGGGACCGCCACCCTGATCGGTGGTCGGGTGCACACCATCGATAGCCGCAAGGCCCTGCGTGATCAGCTCGCCAGCGACAGCTCCGATATCAATATGGTGATGGTGCATAAATTCCAGCAGCGTGACGAGAGCCTGCCGCTGAAGGTGGCCGAGGCGCTGGGGACCTATCAGGCCATGCCTGGGGGGCAGCGCTTCGGTGTGGTCAACGCCTCTGATCGCATTGTGCTGATGATCGACGAGGCCCACCGCACCCAAAGCTCGGACCTGGGCGACAACATCTTCGAGGCCTTCCCCAATGCTGCGCGTATAGCCTTTACCGGTACGCCGCTATTGTCGGAGCGTCACGGTGAGAAGAAGACCTACAAGCGCTTCGGTGAGTACATCGATACCTATCGGCTGATGGATGCGGTAGAGGATGGCACTACCTTACAGATCCTCTACGAGGGCCGCACCGCCGATGCGGCGTTGAGCGACAAGCACGGCTTTGAAACCCAGTTCGAGAATCTGTTCAAGAACCGCACGGATGAAGAGCTGTTGGCGATCAAGAAGAAATATGGCGCCACCGGCGACCTGCTGGAGGCGGAACAACGCATCGCCGCCATTGCCCGTGACCTGGTGCGCCATTATCTGGATAACATCTTCCCTAACGGCTTCAAGGCGCAGGTGGTGTGCCACTCCAAGCTGGCTGCGGTGCGCTATCAACAGGCCATCCACGCGGCGTTGGCTGAGATGATCGCCGCTAAGGAGGCCGAGGCGAAACCGGATCTGGATGAGATCGCCCGGCTGAGATTCCTCAAGGCGGCGGTGGTGATCTCCAGTGACGGCACCAATGAGGCGGCCTATATTACTGAGGCACGAAAGCAGGCCCGCGCCTGGAACGCAGTGGACAACTTCTGCAAGCCCTTCGCCTTCGATGATCCGGATCAACCCTACTCTGGCATCGCTTTCCTCGTAGTGTGTGACATGCTGCTTACGGGCTTTGATGCACCCATCGAGCAGGTGATGTACATCGACAAGATCATCCGCGAACACACCTTGCTGCAGGCTATTGCCCGTACCAATCGGGTGAAGAAGGGCAAACACCGTGGCTACATCGTGGATTACATTGGCCTGACCGAAAACCTGATTGACGCGCTGACCATTTATGCAGCAAGTGACGAGTTACAGGAGCTGACTGATGGCTTGAAAAGCATTGCGAGCGAAGTGCCAGTGCTGGAGGAACGCTACCAGCGTCTGCTGCAGCTGTTCGCGGAGCACAAGGTGAGCAAGGTGCGCGAGTTTGTTGAGGGGAAGCTGGCCTCGGTTGAGGAAGACGCGGCGGTGGTGCATGAAGCCGTGAAACTGTTGAAAGACGAAAAGATCCGCGCCGACTTCGATGTCTACCTCAAGAAGTTTCTCACCAGCCTGGACATCATCCTGCCCCACCAGGCCGCCCATGCCTACCGGGTGCCGGCACGGCGTTTTGGTTACATCCTCAGTGTCGCCAAGCAGCGCTATAAAGACGACACCCTGAACTTCGGTGATGCGGGGCAGAAGGTGCGTGACCTGATCAATGAGCACCTGATCAGCCTGGGAATCAATCCCAAGGTGCCGCCGGTGGAGTTGCTGTCTGAAGAGTTCGTCGCACAGCTCAATCAACACGCGGCGGGTAATGCTGAAGCCAAGGCCAGTGAGATGGAGCACGCCATCCGTAAACATTGTACGGTGCACCATGATGAAGACCCGGCCTTTTACAAGAGCTTGTCAGAGAAGGTTGAACAACTGATCGACCAGCATCAGGACCAATGGGATCTGCTGGCGGAGGAGCTGGAAAAGCTGCGAAGCGAGGCCATCGAAGGGCGGCGGCAGGGTGAGGAGGGCATGAGCCGAGAGGCGACGACCTTCTTCCAGCACATCGCCAACGAGGCCTTTGAAAGTGGTGAAGTGCCCGCCGAGGCCAAGCCTGCCATGAAGAAGCTGATGGAATCGGTGGTGGAGCGATTGCAGGAGAGCATCGGCAGCATTGATTACTGGAACAACAGCGATAAGCAGAAGAAGACCCGCAGTGAGATCAAGACAGCGCTTACCCTGACAGGCATATCCGAACTTAAGCGCAAGCGCGAGCGTATCGCCATCGAGATTATGAAGCTGGCCAAGAACCGCCACGACGAACTGCTCAATGGTTCGGATGGAGGGGATCGCTAATGGCGGCACGTCGCATACGGGATATTGAATACAAGCTGCTGCCAGGCAGCCCGCGCAAGACCACCGACATCGTGATCGAGCGTGATGGCCAGGTCACCGTGCGTCCGCCTGCCGACTACACACCGGAGCAGGTAGACGCGGTGGTGGAGAGTAAGCGCATGTGGATCTACCGTAACCTAGCAGAATGGAAAGACCTCAACACTAGCGCCGTAGTGAGGGAATGGGTTAATGGGGAAACATTTTTATATCTCGGCAGTGCTTATCGCTTATCTTTAGTCTCCGACCAGTCGTGCGATTTGCTGTTGAAAGATGGACGTTTTTGTTTAGACCGCAGCGTGATTGAACAAGGTAGTATTGCTGCCGCCAAACAGGCCTTTGAAAAGTACTATGGTGATAAGGGGCGGCAACGGTTTACTGAGCGTGTAAATTTCTATACTCCTAAGGTTGGTGTAACAGTAACTGGCATCACAGTAAAAGAGATGGGTTATCGCTGGGCCAGTTGCGGTAAGAACGGAGTCCTTAATTTTCATTGGAAGTGCATGATGGCACCACCTAAAATCATCAACTACATCGTGGTCCATGAACTTTGTCATTTCCATCATCGTAACCATACCGATGCTTTTTGGAATGAGGTGGACAAGGTGATGCCAGATTATCGAGAGAGAAAGGAGTGGTTACGCAAGCACGGCGCTGGCTTGGATATTTAGAATGTCTTAGATAAATATAACATAATTGAAGGTCGATATGATTCTGCTGCAAGCTGATAACATTAAGTTATGACAAGCTTTGCACCTACTGAAATTGTGAGATGTCCGGCATGTGATGCCTTGGCTAAGCGGTTGAGTTTTGCCAGCATCAACCTTTCTGGCGGGCTATTTCCAGCAACATTTCAGGCTATAGCACGGGGTGATGTTTGTTGTCCACGTTGTGGAGCTGAATTTAATGCAACGTCATTAACGGCTATTGCTCGATTAGATGCACCATGGAAATGTGGAGTATGGGCTGGTATTCCTGAATTGCGACCTTGATCAATGTTTAAGTTTAGTTGTATTTCATAGCTGGGATTGGATTTTAGAGATAATGAGGGTTAAGTGAAGTTAGGGTGTGGGAGCTAACGGCCAGAAGCAGAAGTGCGCATGGACTGGAATTACTTTTCTAAATATGCACATAGCGGACTATTAGCTGAGTAATAGTGACATGCCATCAAAACCGGAGCAGGTAGTCTTTTTTTTCTCGATGCGGCCTGATTACTCATTGGTTTCCCACAAAAATGCAAATATCGACTCTATCACGACAACCTGAAGATCTATAACGAGATAGCAGGAAGCTAAGTCATTGTAATTCAGTTAATTAAAATGTTATATAGAGATCTCACTATAAATGTATAACAAGACGCGGGGTCTCGTTAATAAAGATGTTAGGCTTATAAATAATGACCTATAGAAGATATGAGTAACTTCGAGATATTTGCACATGGAGAATCATTTATACCAAATGATTACTTATCTTCTACTAAATTGAAAATTGATAGAATTTGGCATAAAGGTGAAGCTGGTCATGATCACCCAAGTTCAAGTGGCGTAGCAATACAACTTGGTAATGGCTATGAATTGAATGTTTTTGAACAAGAGCGAATAGCAATAGATTACTTAACCAAGTATAACGATGAATTAAAAGAGCTTGGTTATTATTCAGGAGTAAATACTTTCATTCTTGGTCTTCAGTATCATTTAAAAATAGATGAAAGCATTACTGGTTTTTGCATGGGGCCTACAAAGGAATTAATGGAATGTGCATTACGAGTTGGAATAGAACCAACATTCTATGTAACTCTGGAACATGAGTGTGAATATGAAGTTTAGTCGCCTAACCATGGGTTGCGCCCAACGCTCACTATCGCTCTCGACGGGTGAACCCGGTAGTTATACCTAAAAAGATGCAAACACTCTTATCTAGTTCAGTCACAGTATCCGACTACAGAGGCTTTGTAGAAAAACAGGATAAGGAAAAAATTATTGAGTTTCTAAAAGAACGTTTTTCAGAGCGTTACATTGAGCCAATGAGAGTTGAGCAAGACAAGAAAAATGGATTCACAATAATGGCAGTTTCGTGTCTAATGATTGAATCTATGGAGTCCTTCTACCAAGGTTGGAATGATTCAAACAACAAAAGCCAACAAGCCTTTTGCAACTTTTTCGATAGAAATGCGAATTTTTTATTTATAAAAGGGTATAGCCAAGAATTTTACAAAAGTGTTCGTTGTGGAATTTTACATCAGGGTGAAACAACTAAAGGTTGGCATATACGTCGCGACGGAAAGATATTAAATAAGAAAACGAAAACTATAAATGCCACAAAGTTTCACGATGAGGTAGAAAAGTCGTTGTTTAACTATTGTGACTCCCTCCATGAAGAGGCATGGAATAGTGATTTATGGAAAAGGTTTAGACGTAAAATGAAAGTAGTATGCAAAGGCTGTGAGGGCTAAAAGGGTATAAAAATGTATAAAGAGACAAGGGGTCTCTTTAATATAGCTGTTATGTTTAAAGAGGCAAGGATGAGAGTACTGTTAATAATTTTGACTATGTTCTACGCAAGTTCGAGCTGGTCTCAAAATCTTCCAGAGCATGCATCAAAAAGCCTCTACGGTAGCGGTTGGAAATGTGATCGCGGATATTACAAATCTGGAGAGAAATGCTTGAAGGTTCAAGTTCCTGAAAATGCAGGTATTGATGTTTACGGTAGTGGCTGGAAGTGCAATCGAGGTTATTACAAATCCGACAATAAATGCGTAAAGGTTCAAGTTCCTGAAAATTCAGGCATTGATGTTTACGGTAGTGGCTGGAAGTGTAATCGAGGTTATTACAAATCCGGCAATAAATGCGTAAAGGTTCAAGTTCCTGAAAATGCAAGCATTGATATATATGGCAGTGGCTGGAAGTGTAACAGAGGCTTCAAGAGAGCAGGCAGCTCATGTAAGGCCATGACGCAGCAAGAGTTCCAGAGGCAAAAAGAGCTAGAAAAAGCGGCAATTGCCGAAATGCAGCGCCGAAGAACCCAAGGGGTAAGCGGAGATGACTGTGAAACAGAGTACAAAACAAATGCCGAAGTTTGTGTTGAAATTACTGGCGGTGATATCGATTGTAACGAAAGCTATTCTGGTAATTATTATAACGACTGTGACGTTTCGGTTAGCTATAAAGTAAACACCGATTACAACGGCGGCGCATATCTGGATGTTGAAGTCGAATGTACAGTTGAAATTGAATATAAAGGCAGAAATACTTATTCCACTCAATCAGACTCAAGTTATGAAGATGAGTCTCACGATTTATATGCGCACGATAGTGATAGCGAAACTCTAAACTTCAACTTTTCATTTGGGTCTTATCAAGAGATCACGAGCGCAAATATAAGCAGTGCGGAGTGCGAAATTGATAGCGTGGATTTGTACTAAACATAACAAGGCGCTGCTGTCGGACAAATTTTTTGCTATGAGGTTCCCTAAGAAAAGTTGACATCCTTTTTAAATAGAGAGGCGCGGCGTCAAATGACAAGAAAACATTCAATCGATATAAAGATCAAGGTGGTATTGAAAGCCAGTAGACCAGGAGTACTGGTGTTGCGACTGGTTCCGGCCAAAAGCTGACCTGTGTCAGGGAAGGTGTTATAAACCCCGAATACTGCGAAAGCTACCGTACCGTTAATAGGCTAAACTAACTGGGGCAAAATATAAGCAATGAACTAGGCCGGACAAGGTGGGGTAAACTCAGAAAGGTTATTTTAGCTGAGCAGGATAATGAGTGTGCATGCTGTGGCTCAAAGAATAAATCTCAATGTCATGAGGTATGGGAATTCAATGATGAGACAGGTGTACAGACACTAAAAGCCTTTCAGGCAACCTGCAGTCTTTCTTATCTTGGTTCCTATTTCGGATTGGCTCAGAAACTAGCCACTCAGGGACATGCTTATATTGATAATATTGTTGGTCAATTTTTGAAGGTAAATGGTATTTCAGTTGAGCAGTTTAGAGAGCTCCTTTCGGAGGCGGTAACTATATTCGAAAAGCGTTGTGAGATTGAATGGAGTCAGGATTTCGCTGATTATACCTCGTTATTGTGAAAGGTTTAACTCTAGTGTAAATAGAGAGGATACACGCGCAAAACTGATCGGTGAGGTGATCAAGACTAAATGTCGTCAGCTGCTTCATACGTTGTCTAAAAGAAAGCTCGGAGCAACGTGAAGACTTGAAGTGCTAAGTAAATGGCTGCCCCAGTTTATTCCGTATCAGAAAAAAGAGGATATAGCGAAGGAAAGCGCAACAATGCAACGCCTTTGGGAGAAGCGCGAGAGTCAGCTTGAAAGAATTACTATCTATGCATCTTTATCAGGCTTTTTGATTTTGGAGTACACAATGACAGACTACGATGACTATCCAGAAATTGGTGATGAAAGAGATGGACGTATTTTACTTTGTCATGGTAATGATCAACCAGAAGAGTTGATTGGTTGGCTAGAACCAATATGGAAAGACTTTAGTGAACTCCAGAACCTATCATGGGATTTTAATATACAGCTGCGATCAAAAAAACATAAGAAAAATATAGATAGCTTCAATGATTTGTTTTCACTTGCGGGCATCGAAACAGAGAGTGGTTTTTGGGAAGGGTCATTGGTTAGTGGACACTATATTTGGTGTTGGGTTGATGTGAATAAAGAGGAAGATGCTATTGCAAAGCTTAATGAAATCTTGTCTACATTGAGCGAGTCGATTAAAAGTAAAATCAAGTCTAAAGCCATTAAGGAACTAAAAGAAATCGATGATTTGGATGAATTTATCGAACGTATAACGGTTTCTTCTGGATCGGATCAGCGTTTAAAGAAGTTGCAAGATGAGAACGAACGTTTAAGTAATGAATTGACAAAAAAACATGAAAATAATATTGATTTATCGTGTATTGAAATACTCTCAGCTCTTTTTACAAAGTCATTCAAGAGAGTTGTTGCTGGACCCATAGTGCTATGGGAAGACGGTAATGTTTTTGTGATCACCTCTATTGGAGGTGTGGAAATACCAACCGGGACATCAGTAAGTTTACTCTATGAAACACTAAAAGAGGCTGATTATCCATTTATTGCTGCTGAAGAGTGCACTAGTATAAGAAGTCCGCATACAGGACGTAGATATTATCATAAAGTCTCGTCCGGTTTGTCAGGTTGGGAAAAAGTCTGGTACCAAAAAAAAATTACGGGAAGAGTATTTAAGAGTGATACCCCTGAAAATACCGAAAAAGTGAATTCGATATACAAGATCCTTTCATCGTAAAAATAACTGTAGATAATTCGGGAAACTCTGAGATTAAGTTTAGTAGAGATCGTTCTGAGTAATTATTGATAGATTAGTCAGCTTTTTTGGGAGAAAGTGTAATTTTGTATCAGCAATAAATTTCTCGAGGTAATTCGCCCATGCCTGTATCATCTTACGATATTTTAAAAAAACAAGTCACCACGCCGATAAGCAGCTTCAACCTTATTCTTGATGGTATGGGCTATCTATATAAACATTAAGGGGAGATTCTATCCTTATTAAGTCTAAAGTAGATTATTGGTCCTTGTTCAAATATTTTTCGATTGATATTGAGTAAATATCTTTTAGCTTGCTTCCATCATGATCGCCGACATTGGAGCGAATGTAATCACGGAGATATTTTTTTCGCCATGGTTGAGTCCATGAGTCGAAATCCTGATCAATTGTCCATTCAATTGGGGTTTTCTTCATGCCTAATTGATGATCTTTATTATTCCGGTCCAAGGCAAATGCTATGGACTTTCGATATTGTGCGGTTTCGTCGACGCCCAGTGCAGGCCATGTAAGCCAATAGTTTGGTGCGGCAGAAAAGAAAATGTCCATTAAGTCAGTGCAGTTGAGCATAATTAACTCATCTAGAATTTCCTCAATATCCTTACCTGAAAGGTTAACTAATCGATCTTCCAGTGTCTCGCACTCCCAATCTTGAGGGCGATAATCACTGGTGTGAGCAAAATTCTTAAGGCCATTGTAGATGGCATCAATCAATTGCTGTCTATTAGCCAGTACCTTTATGTAAGGATGACCTCCATAATTGTCATCAATGGTAATATATACGTTGTCATTCAGACAGTTGACGGCCCGTAAGCCTTTTTCGGTACCTTCTTCATCAATTGAAAAAGCACACATCTCGACATCAGTTAAAATTGCCTCCATCCAATGTATAAGTGAAGGAATTGGATCATAAACATCAGACATTCTGATTTTGACAGATTGCTCTACTACTGATATGTCCATGAAGAGCCAGTATCTATCTTGGGAAAAGCTGACGGATACAGTTTCAGGCTTGGGTCCTTGGATTATATATCCCATGTATGTGGTTCCCTGTTTTGTTCAGTTGTTTCAGTTTATTGAAGTGTCTGTTTAGGAGTAAATAGGTAATCAGCCCACTCTTGCATCATCTTTCGACGTTTTTCAAAAAGGTCTCCGCGTCGATAAGCAGCTTCTACCTTGTTTTTGATGGCATGAGCCAGTGCCATTTCCGCCACATCTCTTGGAAAGCTGGAGATTTCACCTGACCAGTCTCGAAAACTGGACCGAAAGCCATGGGGTACATACCCACCACGGTTGCCATTTACTCCATAACCCATGCCGCGCATCAGTTGCAGCAACGCCATATTGGATAGGGGGCGGCCATGGCGAGACCCAGGGAAGAGGTAGGGATTACCTTCGGGGCGGGTTAATGCCGCCAGAATGTTTAATGCTGCATCGGAGAGTGGTACACGGTGTTCGCGTCTGGTTTTCATCCTTTCAGCTGGGATGGTCCAGATACCTTTATCCAGGTCGATTTCAATCCATTTGGCCTGTAGCACCTCACTGGTGCGTGTGGCGGTGAGAATCAGAAACTGCAGGGCGAGGGCTGATGTGCTGCCATTTGCTGCCAACTCCATCATGAGGTCGGGAACATCGGAGTAGGGCATTGCCGGGTGATGGGAGACCTTCTTCACCCGTGAGGGTTTGGCGAGTAATTTGTCCAGGTGCCCTCTCCAACGTGCTGGATTCAGATGATCCCGGTACTTGTGCGCCGCAGCAAAGTCCAGGATGTTTTCGATCCGGCCTTGAAGTCGTTTAGCAGTTTCGGTTTTGGTGGTCCAGATCGGCTGGAGGATTTTCAGGATATCTTCGGTGGTGATGGCATCCACTTTTTTTGTTCCGATTTCCGGTCGAGCATAGGTTTTGAGGGTGCTCACCCACTGTCTTGCATGTTTGGCGTTCTTCCAGCCACGACGATGAGCCCTTATATAACGGGCGGCACAGGTAGTGAAAGTGGGGATTTCCACCTGTTCGATGCGCCTCGCCTCAATGGGGTCTACCCCTTTTGTCACCAGTTTGCGGTAATCGGAAGCGTCGTTCCTGGCCTCGCCCAGCTTTACGTCCGGGTAACTGCCCAATCCCATCTCCCGGCGCTTACCGTTGATGGTGAAGCGTAACACCCACTTCTTTGCACCAGCATTGGAAACCACCAGTTTAAGACCACCACCGTCATCATATTTACCTGGTCCTGCATTCTTTACTTTGGCAGGGCTGAGTTTGTGAATTGCCAAGTCTCTGTCCTCGGTTTTGGTTGGTGATATATCGGGCGGTCCCCCAATTGGTCCCCCAATTAATTTGGACTTAAACAGATCCTGTTGGACTTAGGAGTATACTAACTGATTGATATATAATCAAAACGTGGGCGTTACTGGATTGTGCTGGACTCTAAATCAGCGGACTGCCTCTCCGCCAAACAAAAAAGGGTGCTCATTCGAGCACCCTTTTTTGTTTGGCGGCGAAGCAGGATTTGATTCGAACCCTTCGTTCGAAAGGAACGCAGTGACGCAGACGCCGCAGCGCAGCGAAGGCGCCCCGAAGGGGTGAGCCTGCGCAGCAGGTGAATCAATCCCTGCCCATCAGCTGGCACCAAACCCCTCGCGTAACCACGAGCACCCTTTTTTGTTTGGCGGCGAAGCAGGATTTGATTCGAACCCTTCGTTCGAAAGGTACGTAGGATGCGGTGAGCTGTGCGAACCGCATCATTGATGTTCATGAACCACCGCGCTCTGTTATTGATGCGGTTCGCAC